>JBBRMH010000031.1:0-28217 GCA_038230935.1 Burkholderiales bacterium
CGTTTTTCACACGCGCCGCACTGGCGGCGGCGGCGTATGAAGTCTGCGTCTTCTGAAATACGGGTCTCGACGACCTGGGTTTCAAGGTGACCGCAGAAAGGGCATTTCATGATTTATGGCCTTAAATCAATAGCGTTTTATGCCACACAGGCAGGAAAGACATGGGCCATTCGCTATTAAAAAAATAGCAAGCACAGATCATTCGCCTGTTCTTGTCGTTTCGGCATGGCCAGCTCCGTGTCAGCGGTACACCGGAAACCGGCTGGTCAGGGCATGCACCTTGGCGCGAACGGCTTCCAGGTTGGCGGCGTCGCGCGGGTTGTCCAGCACGTCGGCAATCAGGTGCGCCGTCATGCGGGCTTCTTCTTCCTTGAAGCCGCGTGTGGTCATGGCCGGGGTGCCGATGCGCACGCCGCTGGTGACCATCGGTTTTTCGGGGTCTTTGGGAATGGCGTTTTTGTTGATGGTCATGTGGGCACTGCCCAGCACCGCTTCGGCTTCTTTGCCGGTGATGTTTTTGCTGCGCAGGTCCACCAGCATAAGGTGGCTTTCAGTGCGGCCACTGACAATGCGCAGGCCGCGCTGCACCAGCGTTTCAGCCATCACCACGGCGTTTTTCAGTATCTGGGTCTGATAGTCTTTGAAGCCTGGCTCGAGCGCTTCCTTGAAAGCAATGGCCTTGGCAGCAATCACATGCATCAGCGGGCCGCCTTGAAGGCCTGGGAAAACAGCGCTGTTGATCGCCTTTTCATGCATCGACTTCATCAAAATGATACCGCCGCGCGGGCCTCGCAGGCTTTTATGGGTGGTGGACGTGACCACATCCGCGTGCGGCACCGGGTTCGGGTACACGCCGCCCGCAATCAGGCCAGAGTAATGCGCCATGTCAACCATGAAAATCGCGCCAATGTCTTTGGCCACTTTGGCAAAACGCTCAAAATCAATGTGCAGACTGTAGGCTGATGCACCTGCAATGATCAGCTTGGGTTTGGATTCGTGGGCTTTGCGCTCCATTTCGTCGTAGTCAATTTCTTCTTTGGCATTCAAACCATAGGACACCACGTTGAACCACTTGCCGCTCAGGTTAAGGGGCATGCCGTGCGTCAGGTGCCCGCCTTCGGCCAAGCTCATGCCCATGATGGTATCGCCGGGCTTTAAAAAGGCTAAAAATACAGCCTGGTTGGCCGATGCACCACAGTGCGGCTGCACATTGGCTGCGTCTGCACCGTAGAGCTGTTTCGCCCGGTCAATGGCCAGCTGCTCGGCAATGTCCACAAACTCACAGCCACCATAGTAGCGTTTGCCGGGGTAGCCTTCAGCATATTTGTTGGTGAGTTGTGAGCCCTGTGCGGCCATGACGGCGGGCGAGGCGTAGTTTTCGCTGGCGATCAGCTCAATGTGCTGTTCTTGACGCGTGTTTTCGGCCTGGATGGCAGCAAAAATTTCAGGGTCAGCTTGTTCAACAAGGATGTTGCGGTCGTACATGGTGCGCTTTCTTGGCGGCAGTCTTTGAAGACGTGGTCCCTGCTGCTATTTGTGTTTCAACAAAACAAGGACGGCCCAGGCGAACGGCTGAACACTTTTGCCGTTTTTAACAGAACAAAAGCGGTGCGCTTCCTAGTGGTGTTCCACGTCAGCATGGTGGACCGCTGGGGTCCGCTGTGCCTATCGCCAGTCGCGCACGCGGCAAGTGTAACGCAGCACTGGTGTCCCGACTAAAGTCAAAGATTCACCAGGACAATGGCAGCTCATGCCTAAAAACCAGTCAGTGAAGCTACTTTTTCGCCAGGCTCGACTGGCTCTGACTTGACGGGAATGGGTGCGGGTAAAGGCGTTGCCTGCGGCGATGGGGCGTTGACTCTTGACGGTGGCACTGCCTTGCCGCCGACCACCGCCAGCAGCCGTGAATGTTCGGCCAGTACTTTGCCTGCATAGCCGCCATCGGCCTCCATGTTGCCTGCACCAACATAGTATTTGAGACCGCCTTCAACTGAGCCAGCCCGGGCAATGCATTCCTGCAGCACCTTGACACCCACCCGCAGATTGGTCACAGGGTCAAACGCGGCGAGCTTGCCACCGAGGTTTTCGTATTTTTCCTGATGCACCTGAGTCATCACCTGCATCAGGCCCTGGGCACCCACCGGGCTCTGGGCAAAGGGGTTAAAACCCGATTCAATCGCCATCACGGCCAGGATGAGCGTGGGGTCCAGTTTGACTTTTTGGCCAATTTCAAAGGCTTCAGCCACCAAAACGCTCAAAGGCTCTGGCGCTACGCCGTATTTGCGGCTCAACCAGAAGGCCACCGCTGCCTGTTGTCTGGGCAGCTCCTTTGGGCGGGCTTCTGTGGCCCTGTCAATGGCCTCAGGCTCGGGCTCGGTCACGCCCATCGCCACGACCCGCCGTTCTTGCAGCCAAGTCATGAGCCTGGACTCCCCGGCTTCACGCAGGTCAGGCCGGGCCGTCAGCGTGATAACGCCAAAAACCACAGCCAGGCCCAACAATGCAAAGCTGTTGTGGCTGATCTCGAAAAAGCCCTGTGCAATGTCATCCAGCGTATTGGCAAGACTGCTGCGTACACTTTTCAGATGCCCTTCAAGACGAAGCCTGAGGTTTGAATTTACCAGCGCTTTCATAGCACTCCTTGTAGTGACCAAGCCGGGCAACAAGGGCCAGGCGGGCTGTGAGGGGTCGCCATCGAATCAAGTGATGCCGCATACCGGGCCTTGTCGGTGTTGACCCTGAATCAACGCTGAAAGCCTGTGGGTGGGCTGCTCCAGCGTATACGGGTTGTCCCTAGTTTTGGGGATTTCGTGGATTCTAGTGGACTCTTAAATACCGTGTCAATAATAAAGAAGTCGTTTGTTATGCTTACATTGACCTTTTTACAGCATTTTTTCTTGAATGGTGCAAAACCAGGCGGTCTTGTGTCGTAAGTTTGACGCTCGTCGCCAAACCCGGTTCAAGTTCTATCTACTGAAGGATTCATAAAAACTTTAGCGGACCATAAAATACACATTTAAAACGGCCATGTACAGGCCATCAACGAGTCATCAACAGTCCATCGTTAAATCAGAGTGAAGGGCAAGCTCAATGCGAGTTATGAAAAACTACAGTCTCTTCAAGCGCATCTTTGCGCAAATATGCGCATGGATGGTCACGGCTCCCTTCATGATTGCCGCAGTGGCTGCACCGGCTCCGGCGCTGCCTGTGCTGGAGCTGGCCTCTAATGGACAGGTGGCGCTTCAACCTGCAACCCTTGCCAACTGCATGAACAAGCCCGCTGATCTACAGGCCCGTGCATGGTCTGGTGTCTCGTCTTACGTGCTGGCGGACTCCATAGGCTATGGCCTGCATGCGGTCGGGCTTGAAAAGCGTCTGCAGGAGCAACTCGGTGGGCCATCAAAAATCAGCTTTGACACGGGCAGGTCCATTTCTTCGCCAGGCATTCAGATCAACCAATCTGCACTGGAAAGTGTCGATATCGACAGCGCATACATTGCCAACTCGGAGGTGATCATCATCATTTTGGGCACCAATCAGATGGAAAGCTCGTTTGCAGACAGCCAGCGGCAGCTGGTCAAGAAACTCAAGCTCATAGCGCCCCAGGCGGTTTATTACTGGGTGGATATCGGCGCGACCATATCGACCCAGGTGCCAGGCTGGAATGCCCGCAACAAAGTTATCTACGATCAGGCACCAGCGCTGGGGTATGGTGTCATCAGCCGCTACAAGGCTATCTTTGGCCCCAGCGCTGATCCGCTCAATATTCAAGCGGGTAAAAATTTCCCGAACCGTCCCGATGAGCGTGGCTACGACGGCCCTGGCAACATTCACGGGGCTTACCCGGAGCTGGCGACTGCGATTCTTGAGAAGCTGGCTGGCACCACCCGTCAAACAGTCAGCTGCAAGTCGTGAAGTCATGCGCTGGCTCACAGGGTTCGCTCAAATCTGAGCGGTTTCAATCGCAGTTTGTATGGCCAGATTACCCCGCTTGACCCTTGGGGGCCAGCTGCACCACGTTATCCAGCGCGGTAATAACCGGCAGCCCATTTTTTCAACGGCAACTGACTACGCGCATCTTTTGGCGCTGATGGATAAAAGCGCCCAGCGGTTTGAGGTGGCCGTGCATGCCTATGTATTGATGGGCAACCACTTCCATCTGCTGGCCACGCCGCAGACAGATACCGGCCTGCCACTGATGATGCAGGCCGTGGGCCGCAGTTATGTGCGTTACTTCAACCAGCTGCAAAGCCGCACGGGCACGCTCTGGGAAGGCCGTTACCGCTCAACCCTGATACAGGCAGACCGCTACCTGTTGCCTTGCATGGTTTATATCGACCTGAACCCGGTGCGTGCAGGGCTGGTGGCAGAGGCCAGAGACTACCCGTGGTCCAGTCACGGCCACTATGCCGGCTTGCGGACAGACAAGCTCGTCACGCCACATGCGCTGTTCTGGGCACTGGGCAACACGCCTTTTGAGCGCGAAGCGGCTTATGCCGATTTGGTGCGCAGTGGTATCAACGCCGATCAGCAAGCGGCATTGACCACATCGGCGCTCAGCGGTTGGGCCTTGGGCAGCGTAAATTTTGTTGCTGATTTACAAAAAAGAACCGAACGCCGTGTTCAAAAAGTGCAGGCCGGTCGTCCCGCATTCAAACCTGCCACGCATCAGGCAGACTGCAAGTAATTGATTCAATTGAGATTGTTTTCTTGATTTGATACGTCCCCAATTAATTCATAAGTAATTTAATAAAAAATCAATTGGAGTCTGACCCTAATTAATTTGTTTGGCACTGTTGTTGCTGCGCTTTATGATCGTGATTCCCACGACATCAACTGATTAGGAGTGCACCATGACAACGGCTGCTGAAATTAAAGACTTATCTGACAACGGCCTGTACTCAGGCAGTAACGAGCATGACGCCTGCGGCGTTGGTTTTGTGGCCCATATCAAAGGCCACAAATCGCATGCCATCGTGCAGCAGGGTTTGAAGATTCTTGAAAACCTGGACCACCGGGGTGCAGTGGGCGCTGACAAACTGATGGGTGACGGCGCTGGCATTTTGATTCAGCTGCCTGATGCGTTGTACCGTGAGGAAATGGCTGCACACGGCGTGTCGCTTCCGCCACCCGGAGAGTATGGCGTTGGCATGGTGTTTTTGCCGAAAGAGCACGCCTCACGCCTGGCGTGCGAACAAGCTCTGGAGCGCGCTGTCAAGGCCGAAGGTCAGGTCTTGCTGGGCTGGCGCGATGTGCCGGTCAACCGCGACATGCCCATGTCACCTACGGTGCGTGAAAAAGAGCCCATCCTGCGCCAGATTTTCATTGGTCGCGGCACGGATGTGATCGTGCAGGACGCACTGGAGCGCAAGCTGTACGTGATTCGCAAGACGGCCAGCGCTGCCATCCAGCGTCTGAAGCTCACGCACAGCAAAGAATATTACGTACCGAGCATGTCCAGCCGTACCGTGGTCTATAAAGGCCTGTTATTGGCTAACCAGGTCGGAACGTATTACCTCGACCTGCAAGACAAGCGCTGTGTGTCGGCGCTAGGCCTGGTACATCAGCGCTTTTCAACCAACACCTTCCCCGAGTGGCCGCTGGCCCACCCGTACCGGTATGTTGCGCACAACGGCGAGATCAACACCGTCAAGGGCAACTACAACTGGATGAAAGCGCGTGAAGGCGTGATGTCGTCGCCCGTGCTGGGCGCTGACCTGCAAAAGCTCTACCCGATCAGCTTTGCCGACCAGTCCGACACCGCCACGTTTGACAACTGTCTGGAGCTGCTGACGATGGCCGGCTACCCGATCAGCCAGGCCGTGATGATGATGATTCCCGAGCCGTGGGAGCAGCACACCACCATGGATGAGCGCCGCAAAGCCTTCTATGAATACCATGCCGCGATGCTGGAGCCATGGGATGGACCAGCGTCGATCGTGTTTACCGATGGTCGCCAGATTGGTGCCACGCTGGACCGCAACGGCCTGCGCCCTACGCGCTACTGTGTGACGGATGACGACCTGGTCATCATGGCGTCAGAGTCTGGCGTATTGCCGATTCCTGAACACAAGATCGTTCGCAAATGGCGTTTGCAACCCGGCAAGATGTTCCTGATTGACCTCGAACAGGGCCGCATGGTTGATGACGAAGAAATCAAGGCCACGCTGGCGCACAGCAAGCCCTACAAACAGTGGATGGAAAACCTGCGCATCCGTCTCAGCGATGTACCGGCCAAGGCCAGCGTTGATTTGCACCCGGTTGAAAACACCCTGCTTGACCGCCAGCAGGCGTTTGGCTACACCCAGGAAGACATCAAATTCTTGATGTCCCCGATGGCTGCCAATGGCGAAGAAGCTACGGGCTCCATGGGCAACGACAGCCCGCTGGCCGTGCTGTCCAACAAAAACAAGTCGCTTTATAACTACTTCAAGCAGTTATTCGCGCAAGTCACCAACCCGCCGATTGACCCGATTCGTGAAGCGATTGTGATGTCGCTGGTGTCGTTTATTGGCCCCAAGCCCAACCTGCTGGACATCAACCAGGTCAACCCGCCGATGCGGCTGGAAGTGGCACAACCGGTGCTTGATTCACTGGACATGCAAAAGCTGCGCGACATCGAGTCGCACACGCAGGGCAAGTTCAAGAGCTACACGCTGGACATCACTTATCCGCTGGCCTGGGGCCATGAAGGGGTAGAAGCCAAACTTGCCTCGTTGTGTGCGGAAGCTGTCGATGCGATCAAGGGCGGTAAAAACATCCTGATCGTCAGCGACCGCGCCATGAACGCCACGCAGGTCGCCATTCCCGCATTGCTGGCCTTGTCTGCCATTCACCAGCATCTGGTCAGTGTGGGCCTGCGCACCACAGCCGGTCTGGTGGTTGAAACCGGCTCGGCCCGTGAGGTACACCACTTCGCCGTGCTGGCAGGTTATGGCGCAGAAGCCGTTCACCCTTACCTGGCTCTTGAAACACTGGCTGAAATGCACAAGGGCCTGCCGGGTGACCTGAGCACTGAAAAGGCGATTTACAACTACACCAAAGCCATCGGCAAGGGCCTGTCAAAGATCATGTCCAAGATGGGCGTATCGACCTACATGAGCTACTGCGGCGCTCAACTGTTCGAGGTGATTGGCCTGAATCGCGACACGATTGCCAAGTTCTTCACGGGTACTGCCAGCCAGGTTGAAGGCATGGGCGTGTTTGATATTGCCGAGGAATCGCTGCGCATGCACCGCGCAGCCTTCAGCGACGATCCGGTGCTGAGCAACATGCTGGACACCGGTGGTGAATACGCCTGGCGCGTGCGCGGTGAAAACCACATGTGGACCCCCGACGCGATTGCCAAGCTGCAGCACTCGACGCGTTCAAACAACTGGAATACCTATAAAGAGTACGCCCAACTGATCAATGACCAGAACCGCAACCACATGACGCTGCGCGGCTTGTTCGAGTTCAAGATTGACCCGGCCAAAGCCATCCCGATTGAGCAGGTCGAGTCAGCCAAGGAAATCGTCAAACGCTTTGCAACCGGCGCGATGTCGCTTGGCTCCATCAGCACAGAAGCCCACGCCACGCTGGCTGTAGCCATGAACCGCATTGGCGGCAAGAGCAACACAGGTGAAGGCGGTGAAGACCCTGCACGCTACCGGCAAGAGCTCAAGGGCATTCCGATCAAAAAAGGCGAATCACTCAAAAGCGTGATTGGTGCCAAACAGGTCGAGGTCGATTTGCCGCTGCTCGATGGCGATTCATTGCGCTCCAAAATCAAGCAGGTCGCGTCAGGCCGCTTTGGCGTGACTGCTGAATACCTGGTGTCTGCCGACCAGATTCAGATCAAGATGGCACAGGGTGCCAAGCCTGGTGAAGGCGGTCAGCTGCCGGGTGGCAAGGTCAGCGAATACATTGGCGCACTGCGTTATTCAGTGCCCGGCGTGGGTTTGATTTCGCCCCCGCCGCACCATGATATTTACTCGATTGAAGACTTGGCCCAGCTCATTCATGACCTGAAAAACGTCAACCCGCGCGCCAGCATCAGCGTCAAACTGGTCAGTGAAACGGGTGTCGGCACGATTGCCGCAGGCGTGGCCAAAGCCAAGGCCGACCACGTCGTGATTGCTGGCCATGACGGCGGCACGGGTGCATCGCCCTGGTCATCCATCAAGCATGCGGGCAGTCCGTGGGAAATCGGCCTGGCTGAAACCCAGCAAACACTGGTGCTCAACCGCCTGCGCAGCCGTATTCGCGTGCAGGCCGATGGCCAGATGAAAACGGGCCGCGATGTCGTGATTGGCGCGCTGCTCGGCGCTGACGAGTTCGGTTTTGCCACTGCCCCGCTGGTGGTTGAAGGCTGCATCATGATGCGCAAATGCCACCTCAACACCTGCCCGGTCGGCGTAGCGACGCAAGACCCGGTGCTGCGCCAGAAATTCAGCGGCAAGCCCGAGCATGTGGTGAACTACTTTTTCTTTGTTGCCGAAGAAGCGCGTCAGCTCATGGCCCAGCTTGGCGTGCGCACCTTTGACGAGCTGATTGGCCGCGTCGATTTGCTGGACACTCAAAAAGGCATTGCACACTGGAAAGCCAGTGGTCTTGATTTTGCACGGCTGTTCCACCAGCCCAATGTGCCTGCTGATGTGCCGCGCCTGCACACTTCCAGCCAGGAGCACGGGCTTGAAAAAGCACTCGATCTGCGCCTGATTGAAAAATCAAAAGCCGCACTTGAAAAGGGTGAAAAAGTCCAGTTCATCGAAGTGGCGCGCAACGTCAACCGTACCGTCGGCGCGATGCTGTCGGGCGAGCTGACCCGCCGCCATCCACAGGGCTTGCCAGACGACACCCTGCGCATTCAGCTTGAAGGCACGGGCGGCCAGTCCTTTGGAGCCTTCCTGGCCAAAGGCATCACCCTGTACCTGATTGGCGACGCCAACGACTACACCGGCAAAGGCCTGAGCGGTGGCCGGATTGTGGTGCGCCCCAGCATTGACTTCCGTGGCGATGCGGTGAAAAACACCATCGTCGGCAACACGGTGCTGTATGGTGCGACCACTGGGGAAGCCTTCCTGAGCGGCGTGGCAGGCGAGCGCTTTGCGGTGCGGCTGTCTGGCGCCACGGCCGTCGTTGAAGGCACGGGCGACCATGGCTGCGAATACATGACGGGCGGCACCGTGGCCGTGCTGGGTAAAACCGGCCGCAACTTTGCAGCCGGCATGAGCGGCGGCGTGGCCTACGTGTATGACGAAGACGGCAAGTTTGCAACGCGTTGCAACACCGCCATGGTCAGCATGGACAAAGTCGTCACCACATCGGAGCAGCACACCCACGATCAATCTGACTGGCACGCCGAGGAGTCTGACGAGGCGCAGCTTTTACGCCTGCTGCAAGACCACAACCGCTGGACCGGCAGCAAGCGTGCGCGTGAGTTGCTCGACACCTGGGACGTGTCCCGCCTGAAATTCGTCAAGGTATTTCCCAACGAATACAAGCGTGCGCTGATGGAACGCAAAACGCGCAGAGTGAACGCAGCTACAGAAACGACGCGCGTGCAGGTCGGGACCAACCGGGAAACTGCCGCAGCAAAATAGGTCTTCCAGACTGTTACCCAGACGAGATCAACTCAGCAAAGAGCTCTTATGCCTTCACAACACACTCTCTACATACAAGTGCGTGCAGACACCATGCACGGTACGCCGTGCTTTGTTGGCACACGCGTACCCGTGAAAAGCTTGTTTGACTATCTGGAGGCGGGTGACAGCATGCAGGAGTTTTTAGATCAGTTCCCCAGCGTCTCGAAGGCTCAAGCGGTACATGTTTTAGAGGCCAGCAAAACGGCTTTGCTGGCAACTCTGTAATGCGGGTGCTGCTTGATGAGTCCGTGCCGCGTGTGTTAGGTTTTGAGCTGACCGGGCACTTTGTGCGTACGGCACAGGTAGCGGGTTTCGCCGGGCTGTCAAACGGCGATTTGATGAAAGCGATGCTGGCCGAGGGGTTTGAAGTCTTGATCACCTTCGATCAAAACTTGACCTACCAGCAAAATGAAAATCTCCCGGTCAAGGTGCTCGTTTTGGTGGCGAGCGACAACCGGGTTGCAACGGCCAAGAGGTTTGTAAGTCAAATTTTGCAAAGCCTGCAAGAAAACACATCAGCACGCGTAGAGCGGCTGGTAGTCACGATTTAATTGGACTGATTTTTAAAAGTAAACGGAAAGCAACATCATGGGAAAAATCACCGGCTTCATGGACTATGAGCGCATCGAAGAGGGCTATAAGCCCGTCACGGAGCGCCTGAAGAACTACAAGGAGTTTGTAGTTGGTCTGGACGACATTCAGGCCAACAAGCAGGCCGCACGATGCATGGACTGCGGTACGCCGTTTTGTAACAGCGGCTGCCCGGTCAACAACATCATTCCGGACTTCAATGACATGGTGTTTCGCGCTGACTGGAAAAACGCCATCGACACCCTGCACAGCACCAACAACTTCCCCGAGTTCACAGGCCGTATCTGCCCGGCACCGTGCGAAGCGGCTTGCACGCTCAATGTCAACGACGACGCCGTCGGCATCAAGTCGATTGAGCACGCCATCATTGACCGCGCCTGGTCTGAAGGCTGGGTCAAGCCGCAGCTACCCAAACACAAAACGGGTAAAAAAGTAGCCATCGTCGGCTCTGGCCCGGCAGGCATGGCCGCAGCGCAGCAACTGGCGCGCGCTGGTCACGACGTGACGCTGTTTGAAAAGAACGACCGCGTGGGCGGCTTGCTGCGCTACGGCATTCCCGACTTCAAGATGGAGAAAATCCACATTGACCGCCGGGTTGATCAGATGCAACAAGAAGGCGTGACTTTCAGAACGGGCGTCATGGTCGGCAATTTGCCCAAGGACTCCAAAGTCACCAACTGGGCCAAAGAAACGATAACGCCAGCGCAACTTCAAAAAGACTTCGATGCCGTGATGCTGACAGGCGGTGCCGAGCAGTCCCGCGACCTGCCCGTGCCGGGCCGTGATCTGGATGGCGTGCATTTCGCCATGGAGTTTTTGCCCAGCCAGAACAAGGTCAATGCAGGCGACAAGGTCAAGGGCCAGCTGCGTGCAGACGGCAAGCACGTCATCGTGATTGGTGGCGGCGACACCGGCAGCGACTGCGTGGGCACCAGCAACCGCCACGGCGCGGTCAGCGTCACGCAGTTTGAACTGATGCCCCAGCCACCAGAAGAAGAAAACCGCCCGATGACCTGGCCGTATTGGCCCGTCAAGCTGCGCACCTCGTCATCGCATCAGGAAGGGTGTGAGCGCGAGTTTGCCATTTCGACCAAGGCATTGCTGGGTGAAAAAGGCAAGGTCACCGGCTTGACCACCGTTCGCGTCGAGTGGGTAGGCGGCAAGATGGTTGAAGTGGCGGGCTCAGAACAGACGCTCAAGGCTGATCTGGTGCTGCTGGCCATGGGTTTTGTGTCACCGGTGGCGTCCATTCTTGAATCTTTTGGCATTGATAAAGACGCCAGGGGCAACGCCAAAGCCAGCGACAACTTCATCGGCGGCTATGCGACCAATGTGCCCAAAGTGTTTGTAGCGGGCGATATTCGCCGGGGCCAGAGTCTGGTGGTGTGGGCGATTCGGGAAGGGCGGCAGGCGGCGCGGTCAGTGGATGAGTTTTTGATGGGGTTCAGTGATTTGCCACGGTGAGGGTGGGTGGGTCGTTCTGGTGTGAATGCAAGAGCTGACCCTGGCTTTTGGTTTGCATTAGGGTATAAAAAAGGCCGGTCAATTTGATTTGACTGGTCTTTTTTTATAACAAATAACGCTCTGTGGCACCAAATGCAAGGGCTGCCAGCTATCAAAAAAATAGCACAAACATCACCGCAACGGCTTTACAGGCTTTCACGCTGGACGCTGGTGTATGCCAGGATCAGGCACATATTTGAGCCGGTTTGACGACAGCTGACCTTGAGGGTATATTCTGACCAGTTCAACTGGTCAGATCAATATGCAAAACGCATCCCCTACAAACACTGTCACAGCATGGCAACTGCAGGATGCCAAAGCGCAATTCAGCGAACTGGTAGATAAAGCCATGCGCGGTGTACCCCAGCATGTCACACGGCGCGGCAAGCAAGCCGTAGTGGTGTTGTCCGAGCAGGATTTTGAGGCCTTGCAGCGCAGTGCAGGCCGCAGAGCTGATCAGCCCAGGAGCTTTTTGCAACATTTACTGGCCATCCCCAAAGTGCCAGAAATAGCTGCTGGCAATAGGGCCAAACCACGGCAGTCGGAGGTCGTGCCTTTGGACGTTGTACCCAGACATCTGGACTTTTCATGATTTTGCTGGACACGATGGTGGTGTCTGAACTGCGCAAAACGAAACCAGATTCTGGTGTGGTGTCATATTTGAACAATCAGGCGGCCGACACCATTTTTTTGAGTGCCATGACCCTTGGTGAAATTGAAGCTGGTATTGAGAAACAACGTAGCGCAGCGCCTGGATTTGCCACCGGGCTAAGTGTGTGGCTGACCTTGATGGAGTTGCAATTTGCGCCCTGCATTCTGCCGGTAACCCCCGCGATTGCAAAGCTGTGGGGCCGGTTGTGCGTACAGACAGGCAACAAAGGCATCGACAACCTGATTGCAGCCACAGCGTTGCATCACAACCTGATGGTGGTCACGCGAAACGTGAAGGACTTTGAGCGCTGTGGCGTGCGCGTGCTGGATCCGTTTTCGGGTTTGAAGCGCTGATGGTTTTCAGCTCTCCTCAAAGTAGTCTGAGTCTGCGCGTTTGACCACATACGTCGCGGAGACAGACACACCCACATCAAAATCAATCATCAGCGAGGCAAGGTATTTACCGTCAATCAGAACAACCTTGGTGTCGATTCGTGAGGCATAGTCAATAGCGTCTGCGGTGTAAGTCGAGGTCGTGATGAACACCCCTTTTTTCGCTCGCTGGCCCTGAAGGGCGCCGACAAACTTCTGAATTTCTGGACGTCCCACTGAACCCTGCCATCGTTTGGCTTGAATAAAGATGGCGTCGAGACCCAGCCGGTCTTCCTTGATGACGCCGTCAATACCGCCATCGCCCGTTTGTCCGATGCGCTCTCCCGCATCGCGGCGAGAGCCACCGTAACCCATCTTCACCAGAAGCTCGACAACCAGCTGCTCGAAAAATGTCGGCGAACAGGCCAGCGTTCTGGAAAGAAGTTCTTGTGCCAGCTGTTCACGCAGACCCTGATAGGCGACCTCAATGGCTTCTTCAGGGGTTGTGAGCACAATGTTTGGTGCAGGGGTCGAGTCTGAAACTGTAGCTACACCGGTTGCGGTCTTCGATAAATCCCTGAACTCCAAAAACTCCGGGAACCGCTCAAGAAACTTGCCGTCAATGCGTGTGGGACTGTTTGCCAGGGTCTTCAATCCCCGGTCTGTGATTTTGAAAGTGCCGCGCTTGGGCGCTTCGATCAGGCAAGCCTTCTTGAGATAGGTCCTTGCCCAGCCAATGCGGTTTTTGAAGATGCCTTGCTGACCGCTCGGGAGTAATTCAGTCCGCTCCACAGGAGACAGTTCAAAATACGCGCCAAGCGCCTCTTCAGCCTCTCGCAGCGTGTGCTCTTGGTTATCGCCAAGAAAGCGAAGGAACGGAAGCATGCAGGTCTGGTAGTCTGGAATAGCCATTTGAAGAGGGTTAGCTGTTGGTGAAGTTGCATTCTCGCCTGATCGACGAACGCAATATTCGCCTGCCCACCGGCCAAGCGCGTGCAGCAGGGCGGCGGTGAGGAGCCGATGACGGTGGTGATCACGATTGCGCTGGTTTGAGCCGGTTTGAGCCGGTTTAAGCCGGTTTGAGCCGCTTTAGCAGCGCAAATTGCAGTCGCGCTGTCCGGGAAACCCCCAGTGCCTGTCGGTAGCAGATTGACAGCTACGTTGATTAACGTGAAGGTCAAACTTTTACATACCCCAGGAACAGGACCCCCCATGAACCGCCGCCACCTTCTGCAAGCCGCCTCCACATTGCTAGCCTTGCCTTCGCTGGCATGGGCGCAGGACAAATACCCGGGCAAGCCCATCACGCTGGTCTGCCCTTATTCGGCGGGCGGTAACGCTGACCAGCGGTCCCGGCAGATTGGCCGCTTCATGTCTGCCGCACTCGGTCAGCCCGTGCTGGTGGACAACAAGCCGGGCGCGGGCGGCAATATCGGGACCGAGGCCGTGGCACGCGCCAAACCGGACGGCTACACCATTGGCATGGGCAATTTCGCGCCGCTGGCTGTCAACCCGACCATGTTTTTGAAACTGAACTACGACCCGGCCAAAGACCTGATGCCGGTATGCCTGATTGAAAAAGGCCCGCTGGTGCTGATGGTGCCTGCCAACTCGCCGTTTCGCAGCGTCAAGGACGTTATTGCTGCTGCAAAATCCTCACCCGGCAAGCTGTCTTTTGCATCTGGCGGTCTGGGTGGCTCGCACCATTTGTCGGGCGAAATGTTCAAGTCGCTGGCAGGGCTGTCGATGGTGCATATTCCCTACAAAGGCGGCGCACCTGCAACGACTGACCTGATGGGCGGGCAGGTTGACATGATGTTCGAGCAGATGTATGCCGCTGCGCCGTCGATCCGTGGCGGCAAGTTGCGTGCGCTGGCCATCACCAGCAAAACACGCTCGCCGCTGTTTCCGGACGTGCCAACGATGGCTGAGGCGGGTGTGCCGGGCTTTGAGGTGCAAAACTGGCAAGGGCTGATCGCACCTGCAGGCACGCCAGCAGCCATCATCCGCACGCTCAACGAGGCGGTGAACAAAGCGTTGATGGACCCGGCGATCAAGGAGCAGATGCTGGCGCAGGGCAATGAAATTGGCGGTGGATCGCCCGAGGTATTTGCTGCGTTGATCAAGTCGGAGGCCGACCGCTGGGGCAAGCTGGTTAAAAGCGCCAATATCAGGCCGGAATAGAGGGCTGAGTCTTTTGAAGGCTTGATGCGCTTTGAGGCTCAAGGCGCTTTGTTCTGCATGCGCGCTGCCACTTCCCGCCCCAGCTCAATCACCGCCATGGCGTAGTAGCTGCTCCAGTTGTAGCGGGTGATGGCGTAAAAATTCTCGGTGCCTGCCACGTAGCTGGGTGCGTCCGGGCCGTTGAGCAGCTCGATCAGGGCCAGCGGGCCTTTGTGCTCTAGCGCCTCGCCGGTCAACACTGCGCCTTTGGCGGTAAAGCTGGCCACGCTGAAGGTGGGCAAAATGTCGGGGGCCATCAGCGCGTCCATGTCCAGGCGGCTTTGATCGAACCTGACCGGGTAGATGGGTGGCATGCCGGTTTGCCAGTTGAAGGCCTTGAAGTAGTTGGCAACCGAGCCAATCACGTCTGCCGGGCTGGCCCACAAATCAATCACGCCGTCGCCATCAAAATCGACCGCGTACTTGGCCCAGCTCGACGGCATGAACTGCGGCATGCCCATGGCACCGGCAAAGCTGCCTTTCGGGGCCATCGGATCGGCACCCCGGCGGCTTTGCAGGGTTAAAAACTGCTCGATTTCGCCTTTGAAAAATTCGCTGCGCTCCTTGGCGCGCGGGTGGCTGGCGGGGAAGTCAAACGCCAGCGTGGTGAGCGCGTCCATCACGCGAAAGCTGCCAGTGTCACGGCCATAAATAGTCTCGACGCCAATGATGCCGACGATGATTTCAGCGGGCACGCCGTACTCTTTCTCGGCCCGCTCCAGCGTGCTCTGGTTGGCACGCCAGAACTTGGCACCGGCATCAATGCGGATCGGATCAATGAACCGGCTGCGGTACACCCGCCAGTTTTTGACGAACGGTTTGGTGGCAGGCTGCATCAGCCGTTGCACCGTGGGCAGCATGCGGGCCTGGCCAATGGCGTCGCGCACCCAGGCCGGGTCGAGGTCGCGCCGGGCCGCCATATCGTCGGCAAACTGCATGGCCTCAAGCCTGTTGGCGTAAGGCTGGCCGGTCAACGCCGCAGCCGCTGTAGCTGGTGGTTGAGACTGCTTTTTTGGATGTTTTGAGCCTGCGGCCCACGTTATCTGTACGCTGGCAGCTATTAAAATAATAGCGAAGCAGCACTGCCCGATTCGGTGGTTAAGTTGCATGCGGCGATTCTACGCAGGCCAGCTCAGTGTCTTGAACTGCTGCTGCAGCTGTTTGAAGGCCGGGCTGGCCCGGCCCTTGCGGGGCGCATTGGCATAGCGCTGCGCTTCAAGCTGCAGCAGCCAGTTGTGCAGCGCCTGGCCGCCGGGCTCTGCCTTCCAGTGCGCGGGCAGCAGGCTTGATAACTGGCGCGGCGTGCTGGAGGCGCTGCTTTCAATACCAGCCCTGGCCAGCCGCTTGCGCACTTTGCCAAGCAGCCGCAGCCACGGGTCATGCTGGCTTTGCTCCCACAGCGTCCAGGCAGCCCCGGCGGCGCTGACAAACACCACAATGCCAATCAGCACATAGCTGAGGTCTTCCCAACCGGGGGATTCAAAGCCGATGTCTTTGAGCAAATTGAGCTGTTTGCCCTGCGTGTAATTGAGCACCCACTGGGACCAAGAGTTGTTCACGGCCTCCCATATGGCCCTGAATTGCAGCGTGAACGCCGGGTTGAGCGTGCTCAGCGCCTGGCCTATCACGCCTTGGGGCACTGTCAGTCTTTGAAAAGCCCCGGTCCGGCCCGGTGACACGGCAGAGGTGGGGTCCACACGGGTCCAGCCGCGCCCTTCGTACCAGACTTCGGCCCAGGCGTGCGCGTCACTTTGGCGCACCACCCAAAAACCGTCCACCGAATTCTGCTCGCCCCCCTGGTAGCCCGTGACCACGCGCGCAGGCACATTCAGGGCCCGCATCAAAATCACAAAAGATGAGGCGATGTGTTCGCAAAAACCCTCTTTACGCTCGTACCAGAAATCATCAGCCGTGTCACGCCCGTACAGGCCTGGCTCCAGTGTGTAGGTGTAGCCACCGGTGCGCAGGCGGTCCATGACCACATCGACCAGCGCCTGGTTGCTTGCGTTGGCAAACCGGGGGTCGCTGCGGATGTTTGCCGCCTCCGAGAGGGTGCGAGGGTTAAAGCCGGGCGGCATATCAACAAACTCACCCAGGCCGACGGCCGACTGCGTGGGGCCATGGCTGAACGCCGGGTAACTTTGTGCCTTGTAACGCAGCAGTTCGGTGACAGGCCGGTTGAGCAGCCACTGCAAATCGGGCTGCATCATCGCCTTATAGCCCACCAGTGTGGGGCTTTTGGGTGCCGCGTCCAGCAGCAAAAGCCAGGGCTGGTTGCTGGGCTCCATGGTGACTTCGTAATTGACTGGCGGGCCTGTGACCACCAGGCTGGGCGCGACAGCGTAAGGCGAAGAAAAGTCAGGCCGGGCAGGTCGCCACTCGCGTCCATCGAAATTGGACAGGACCGGGCCGCGAAAGTACAAGTCTTTTTGTGGCGGGGGTGGGCCTTCAAACTTGATGCGCAGGGCCACACTGTCATCGAGTGCCAGCCGGGCGATGGTGCCGACCTGCATTTTTTCGCTCAGGCCGCTGCGCGCCGTAGTGGCATCACTGGGCATGCCCCACAGGGGTGCCAGGCGGGGGAACAGCATGAACAACACAATCATGATCGGTGCGCCCAGCAAGGCCATCCACCCAGCCGTTTTGGCAGCCTGCGCCAACGGCGGCTTGCCCACCGGCATGTGTGCGTTGACCAGTACCGTCAGCAGTCCCAGCAGCCCCAGCAGCATGCTGGCGGCGGTCAGCAGCGACTGCGAATGGAAAAAGTTGCTCAGCATGCAGAAAAAGCCGAGAAAAAACACCACAAAAGCGTCCCGCCGGGCGCGCAGTTCCAGCGTTTTGAGCGTCAGCAACACCACCAGCAGCGTCACACCTGCCTCGCGGCCCAGCAGGGTTTTGTGGGTGAACAGGGTGGCGGCGATGGTGACTGCCAGCAATCCGAGCAACCACCAGCGGCCCGGCAGCGGGCGGTTTTGCAGAGCCAGCTGGCCGCGCCACACCAGAACAGTGCCTGCCAGCGCGCTGCACCAGAGCGGCAAATGCGGCGTTTGGGGCAGCAGCACCCAGGCAATCACGAGCAGCAGAAAAAGCGTGTCCCGGCTGTCGCGGGGCAGGTTGGACAGGCGTGATGTCAAGCGGCTCAGCATCGCGCCAGGGCCTCCAGGCAAGCGCGCTTGTGGGCTTCGCCAGACGCAGGTTTGACCTCAAGCGAGGGCAGACGCAGCCCGTAGTTCAGCCCGAGTCTTTCACACTGCAGCACCCAGGCGCACAGGCGCGAGAGCTTGTGTTCAACATCAAACGCCCCGGCCTGCATGAAGTCCAGCCACAGCTCCTGGCGCTGGGCCTGCTGTGTGTCGCGCACCACGAGGCCGCCGCTTTGACTGCTGACGTGCTCATCGGCCTTGGCGGCTTTCTTCCAGACCACAAGTTTGAGGGGGTCACCGCGCCGGTAGCCGCGCACCCCGTCAAACTCCCCGGTGCTTTGCGCGGCAGTCGCTTTGGACGCATCGCCCGTGCGGGGCTCGCCCGGTGGCAGCGGGGGTGGGTTGGCCTCGGGCATCGGATAGACCAGCACCTGCGCTGCGGGCCGCCAGACGGTCCAGACCCGGAAGGTGCCCAGGGGAAAGCGGGTTTCTGCCGTCAGGGTGGGCAGGCGGTACAGACCGCGCCGGGGCGGCGTGAAGGCGACCTGCACCGTGCTGCTGCCCTGTGCGGGGACATCCGTCCATGACCAGTGCGCTTGCCGGGAAGCACTTTTTTCTGTGGGCGCAGACACGTCCTGCGGGTTCAGAACGCGCAGGCCAATGCCATAGCGTGCTGAACGGCTGGAATTCGTCAGTTTGACATCAATAGTGGCTGCAGCCCCTGCAAATACTGCCTGAGTTGCTATCAGGTTCATAGCAAGGCCGCGCAGGGTGCCATGGCACACATGCATGCCCACCAGCGCGCTGCCCGCCAGTAAAAACGTCAGCAGGTAACCCAGATTGAGCTGGTAGTTGATCGAGGCCACCAGCAGGGTCAGCAGCGTCACGCCCAGCATCAGGCCGGGGCGGGTGGGCAGGATATAAACCGTGCGCTGGGTCAGCGTGACCTGGTCGCTCAAGGGCAGGCGGTTTTCAAACCAGGCGCGAAAACGGGCGCGCATAAACCCCACGGGGCTGGACATCATTGCCTGCAGTGCCACGCTCAACGCCTACGGCAACGGCACAGCGTCAAGCATGGCGCGCACCTGCTCCAGCGCACCGCGACCGGCATCACTCACCGGCACCAGGCGGTGCGCGGTGGTTTGCGGCAGCACCGCAGCAATGTCGTCTGGTGCCACGTAGTCGCGGTGGTTTAAAAACGCCTGCGCCTTGGCCGCACGCATCACCGCAATGCCCGCCCGGGGGCTCAGGCCCTGTAAAAACCAGCGGCCCGAGCGCGTGGCCGCCATCAGGTCTTGCAGGTAGTTCAGCAGCGGCTCGGCTGCATGAACCTGCACCACCTGGCGCTGCAGCTCCAGCAGGTCATGCGGGGTCAGTACCGCAACGAGGTTATCGACCATGTCGCGCCGGTCGCCGCCCCTGAGCAGTTCACGCTCTGCAGCGCGGTCCGGGTAGCCCAGTGAAATGCGCATGTGAAAGCGGTCCAGCTGCGACTCGGGCAGGGCGTAGGTGCCCAGCTGGTCGTGGGGGTTTTGGGTGGCAATGACAAAAAACGGCACCGGCAGGGGCCGCGTGGCGCCTTCAATCGTGACCTGCTTTTCTTCCATGGCCTCTAACAGGGCGCTCTGGGTCTTGGGGCTGGCGCGGTTGATCTCGTCAGCCAGCAGCACCTGGGCAAAGACCGGGCCGGGGTGAAACACAAAACTCTCTTTTTGCCGCTCGTAAATCGACACGCCGGACAAGTCGCTGGGCATCAGATCAGCCGTGAACTGCACGCGGGAAAAGTGCAGGCCAAACGAGCGCGACAGGGCATGGGCCAGCGTGGTTTTACCAACCCCCGGCACGTCTTCAATCAGCAGGTGCCCGCCTGCCAGCAGGCACGCCACGCAGTCGCGCACCTGGGCAGGTTTGCCGACAATGACCGTGTTAAGCTGATTTAAGAGTACCTGAACTTTTTCTTTGACTTGCATACGGGTGACGTTACCCGAAAATAGGGACGCCATGAACGCTACCGGATATTTCACACACAAAGACTGCCGCAAACACGACATGGGTGCAGGCCACCCCGAATGCCCGGAGCGGCTGGATGCCATTGAAGACTGGTTGCTGCTCACGGGTGTCAAGGACGCACTCGATTGCCGTGAAGCCCCGCAAGCGCCCACCGGTGACATCGAGCTGGCGCATGACCGCATGATGGTCGCCGCCATCCGGGGCTTGAGCGAGGAGCTGGCAGACGACATGCTGGCAGGCGGGCCTGCTTACGCAGCGATTGACCCCGACACCTCCATCAACGTTCACAGCTGGAACGCGGCCCTGCGTGCTGCAGGCGCTGTGCTGGCAGCCACCGACAGCGTGATGGCCGGCGAGATGGAAAACGCCTTTTGCGCCGTGCGCCCGCCCGGCCACCACGCCTGCCATGACAAGGCCATGGGCTTTTGTATTTTCAACAATGTGGCGGTAGGTGCGCGCTACGCCCTGAAGCGTCACGGCCTCAAGCGGGTGGCGATTGTTGACTTTGATGTCCACCATGGCAACGGCACGGAAGACATCCTCAAAGGCGATGACCGGGTCTTGATGGTGGGTTTTTTCCAGCATCCGTTTTACCCCCACAGCGGCACCAGCCACCCTGCTGCCAACATGCTGAACCTGCCGGTGCCAGCGTACACCAAGGGTATGGCTGTACGCGACCTGATTGAAACCTACTGGATACCGCGGCTGGAAGCCTTCAAACCGGAAATGATTTTCATCAGCGCCGGTTTTGATGCCCACCGCGATGACGACATGGGCCAGCTGGGGCTGGTCGAGCAAGACTACGCCTGGATCACCAGCCGCATCAAGGACGTGGCCAAACGCCACTCAAAAGGGCGCATTGTGTCGGCTCTGGAAGGTGGCTACAACCTCAACGCGCTGGCCAGAAGCGTTGAGGCGCACGTTCGGGTGCTGGCGGATTTGTAGAAAGACACGCGTGGGCCAGCAAACACCACTCGATGGGCTTTTCACCCTCATGTGGCTCCATTTCCCACGCCAAGCTGGACATGGCTGAAGGCGAGCGCATGCCATGCAGGGCGCATGCATTGACTGTCCCTTCAACAACCACTGTCTGCGCTGTGCTTGACGGGCAGGCACAATCTGCCAGATGCACAGCACGAATGAAAGGCCCCGTATGATGAACTTCAAGCGCTTGCAGGCACACGCCATGCTCGCAGCAGCATTGGTATTGAGCACAGCAGGAGGACCCGCCATGGCAACCGAAGAACCCAAGTACACCGTCATCTTGAAAGACGACAGTTTCGAGGTGCGTGATTACCCCGCCATGGTGGCCGCAGAGGTCAGCGTCAGCGGCGACCGGGGTGACGCCTCATCGGACGGCTTCAAACTGCTGGCAGGCTATATTTTTGGTGGTAACACCAAAAAACAGAGCATTGCCATGACCGCGCCTGTCGTGCAGTCTGCCGGTGAGAGTGAAAAAATAGCCATGACGGCACCGGTGCTGCAAACCGGACAACCGGGCAGCTGGACGGTGCGCTTTTTAATGCCCAGCAATTACACGCCGGACACCCTGCCCAAGCCCAACGATGCACGCGTTCGCCTGGTGCCTGTGCCTGCAGCGCGCATGGCGGTGGTCCAGTTCTCGGGGCTGGGTCGCGAGGACGACATCACCACACAGACGGGGCTGCTCAACACCTTTGTGGCCCGCAACAAGCTTCAGGCCGTGGGCACACCTTCTCTGGCGCGCTACAACCCGCCCTGGACGCCCTGGTTCATGCGCCGCAACGAGATCATGGTGGCCGTGCAGCCTTGAGGCAGCCAGCCCGGTAGCCTCATCTGGAAAAGCCGCTTAAACCGTGTGTGTCGGCAGCGCGCCGCTGTCACCCGGGTCTTTGAGCATGTTGAGCCGGATCATTTCAATCGCATGCGATGGCTCCAGCCCCTTGAGGCAAACCTCCGAACAATTCATGATGGTGCGACAGCGAAACAGTCAGCAGCACGCCGGTGACACGGTGAAGAATGGACGTAACAGCGCCAACTGGCATCCTGATACGCAGCAGGTTCAAAAACATCGGCCGTGGGCGTAAAGTGTGTGTTGGGAAGGTAGTTTTCACGATTCATCTCGGTGTGTCAAAGTGATCGGGCGAAAGCTCAGAACCGGCGCAGAACCAGCTCAGACGTTACCTGCCGTTAAAGCCTGAACGCGACTTGTGTTGTGGCAAGTCTGATGTTTGTGCGCTGCTTCCAATTCAGCGTGCGACTTGCATCCGGCCAAACGTGTAGGACAAGCGAGCGTGCTGAAGAAAAAGACGGGCACAGACCGCAAGCCTTTGCCAAAATGGCCGGGTGTGTGCATTTCATTTTTAAAAGGCCGCTTATGCCGTACTCCACCCTTGACAACCCTGCTGACACACGGCGGCAGCAACTTGCGTTGCTGCGTTGGGAAAACGAAGGCGGTAGCCAGAGCGATGACGCACCGCATCAGCCAGCCCATCCGTTTCCATCTGTGCCAGCGCTGGGCAATGCTGAGCTGGTTCAGCTGCAAATTCGCGTCATCGCCCTTGAAAACCTCGTGGTCGCATTATTGGCCGATGGTTCCCATGCGCAGCTGGAGAAGGCGCGCGCGATGGCATCGTCGATTTCCCCACGGCCCGGCGTAGAGCACAGGCTGACAGCGCATGCCACGGCGCAGATGGCGCATCTGGCGCGCCGGGCCATGCGTTTGTAGCCAGTGGCGATTCTGGCTGGTGCCGTACGCGCTGCTTTGTCTGCAGGCTTTGCTATGCAATCGATAGCTGCCAGCACAAGCTTTTAATGGGCCTAAGGCCTATTTGGATCAGTAAACGACGACGTGGTGAAGTTTTCAGGCAGGTGCTGTAGATCCGCTGGCTCGTCAATGTCATGCAGCACCGGGCCTTGCCACACACGCAGGCTCAGGCTGGTCATGCGGCGCAGGGTCTCAAATGCCACAACCGATGTGCTCCAGGCCATGTCAATAAACAACTCGGGGCAGGACGCTCGCAAGCCAATCATCACGTAACCGCCATCGGCTGCTGACACCAGAACGGCATCATGGTGTTCGAGTTGAAGACCTGCGTTGGCGATATGTGCAGCGCTCAGCGCCGGGCAGTCGGTTCCCATCAGCAGCACCGGGCCTTGCTGCTGTGCGAGTGCACGGTCCATCGCGCGGTTCATGCGGGCACCGAGGTCGCCTTCGCCTTGCGCGCTTGGCTCGACAGTCTGGGGCAGCGCCACGCCTTGCCAGGCCGGGTCTGAAGGTGCCGGGCTCATGCACAGGTCGACGGCTTGTGCACCTGCAGCCAGCGCTTGCGCCAGCGTGTGGCTCAACATGCGGCGCGCCAGGGCGGCAGCACCTTTTGCTCCCAGAGCGGGAACCAGCCGCGTCTTTGCGAAACCTGCCAGCGGGGCCTTGGCAAAAACGACGATACGCGTCATGACGGCATCACCTGTACAACTCGGCCAACTGCTCAGGCGCTGCACCACGCCAATAAGCAAAACGCAGCCGCCACATCAGCAGCACGGTACGCCACACCCCGCGCGTTTCCCAGCGCCGCCCTGAGGTCAGTACCTTGGCGCGTAGACAGGCCGGGCGCGAGAGCTGGCGCAAGCGTCTGGACATTTCAATGTCTTCCATCAGCGGCTGTGCTGGAAAGCTGCCTACTGCCTCAAAAGCTGCACGCGTCATGAACATCGCCTGGTCGCCGGTCGCCATACTACTCCAGCGGGAGCGCAGGTTCATGAGGGCCGCCACCACGCGCAGCATCCGGGCTTGTCCGCCAATACGCACGTCAAAACGGCCCCAGACGGCGCAGCCATCGGCCAGTGCGCGAAAAATCAGCTGGTCGGCACCATCAGGCAGCACGGTGTCGGCGTGCAGAAACAGCAGCACCGGGGCATCGGCCTGTTGCGCGCCAGCGTTCATTTGCAAGGCGCGGCCACGTGGCGCTGTGATCACCACGGCACCAGCGGCCTGCGCCAGCGCAACCGTGGCGTCGCTGCTGCCAGCATCGGCCACGATAAGTTGCACGCCCCGCGCCGTGAGCGGTGCCAGCGCTTGCAATGCGGCACCAATGCCTGCTGCTTCATTGAGCACGGGCATCACGATGCTCAGGGTGGGCGCTGTCATGGTTTGACCTGCAGGCAACGGTGTCAGTGTTCCAGCGCACCGCCGCAGCTGCTGCCCTGGCCAGCGGTACAACCGTAACAGTGGCCCGCCACGCGGATAGCCTGCTCGTCCAGGCTGGTTTTGAGCAGGTCGCGCAGATGCCGCTGCACGCCAGAGGTGCCCAGCGGTAGCCCGAGTTGCTGGTTAAAGTCGCAGTCAGACAGCCAGCCCTGCCAGTCCACACTGACCGTGTCGCGGCACATGACCCCGCTCAGGTTTTGCGGCTGATAGCTGTCCTTCAGCAAAGCCATGTAGGTATCAAATGTGCCTTTGGACACCAGCGTCGAGCCGAAGCGCTGGATCGGCATGTTGGTCAAGGCGAAGAGTTCATTGAAGACGATGCCGAAATGCGCCAGCAGCTCGCGTTTGTAGTCGGCCTGCAGCGCCTCCTGATCGGGCGGCAGCGACGGCCCTTGCGGGTTGTAAACCAGGTTCAGTGACAGGCCCGAGTCAGGCTGCCCATACCCCAGCTGGTTGAGCTTTTGCAGGGCTGCAATGCTCAGGTCAAACACGCCCTCGCCGCGCTGCTTGTCTACATTGGCGGCGGAATAACAGGGCATGGAAGCGACAATATCCACGCGCTGCTCAGCCAAAAATTCGGCCAGGCCTTCTTGCCCTGGCTCGAACAATATGGTCAGGTTACAGCGGTCAATCACGCGCACACCTTGCGCCCGTGCGGCGCGCACCAGGTCTCGAAAGCCGTCATGCAGCTCTGGCGCGCCGCCCGTCAGGTCCAGCGTACGCAGGCCGCGCGCCGCCAGTACCTGCGGGATCAGCGCCAGCGTGTCCGCGTCCATCATTTCGGTGCGGTTTGGCCCGGCGTTCACATGGCAATGCACGCAGCTCTGGTTGCATTTGTAGCCGAGGTTGACTTGCAGGGTATCCAGCCGCGCCCGATTGATTGCAGGGAAACGGGTTTTTTTCAGGAGGGGAAGGGTGTCGTGCATGGGCTTATTTCTCGGAAAGTTTCAGGCGAGCAGCACGGCCAGCCGCGCACGCACGTCGGGTGCCATGGCCTCCGGCTGGGTGACCAATGCGTTCTGTAGCGCGGTGTGGGCTTCGCTGGCGGGACGCTCCGCGCCCAGCAAGAAAATAGCCTGGGCCACCACCTGTTGCGCACGGCCCGCGTTTTTCAGCAGATTGGCCAGCGCCATGTTGGCGTTGACATGGGCTTCGCGCGGATGCCAGCAGTCGAAGTCGGTCACCATGGCCAGCGTGCTGTAGGCGATCTGTGCCTCGCGAGCCAGCTTGGCTTCGGGCATGTTGGTCATGCCGATCACGCCAGCACCCATGCTGCGGTACCAGAGCGACTCAGCCACGCTTGAAAACTGCGGGCCTTCGATGCAAACGTAAGTGCCGCTGTCATGCAGTGTGACGCTATGACTGGATGCATCGGCGGCCAGCACGCTGCGCACGGCCCGCCCCAGCACCGCTGCAGTGGCCGGGCACACCGGCTGGGCCATGGACACATGGGCAACCGCGCCACGCCCAAAAAAAGTGCTGTCGCGGTGTTTGGTCAGGTCAATGAACTGGTCTGGCAACACCATGTCGAGCGGTTTGAAATCCTCGCGTAGCGAACCCAAGGCTGACACCGACAGCAGGTAGCTCACCCCCAACTGCTTCATGGCGAGGATGTTGGCGCGGTACGGCACTTCTGACGGCAGCAGCCGATGCCCGCGCGCATGGCGGGCCAGAAAAACGACGGGCACGCCGCAGACCTTGCCTGTCACCAGCACGTCTGACGGTGCGCCAAAGGGCGTGTCCATCACGTGTTCCTGCGCGTCCTGCAACGCGTCCATCTGGTAGAGGCCACTGCCTCCGATAATGCCTACCAGTGCCTGGGTCATGCTTGCAGATTCCTTGTGAGTCGTGATGGTGTAAGTTGGAGACGCTGATTTTGAGCGAGTTTGCAGGGGGCGGTGTTAGCCTCAGGCAAATAGCCTCATGCGATTGCCATTTAATATCGTTGGTCGGTAGAACGCGGGATTTCTTACGGCGCAAGCGCATGAATGTCGTAAGAATCAGCGCATCCGACCGACTCACTTCCAAGAAAAAACACAAAGGACGGCCATGAATTCACGCAAACTTTTCATTGCCGTACTGTTACTGGCGGGTATTGTTGCCTTTTTTGCCTTCGATCTGGGGCGTTATTTCAGCCTCGCGGTTATCAAGGACAGCCAGGCCTCTTTCCAGGCGCTGTATGCGCAGCAGCCAGTCATGGTGGTGCTGGTGTTTTTTGCGGTCTACGTGGCCGTCGCCGCGCTGTCCCTGCCGGGTGCAGCCATCATGACGCTGGCGGGCGGCGCGGCCTTCGGGCTGGCCTGGGGCACGCTGCTGGTCTCGTTTGCGTCTTCCATAGGCGCGACACTGTCCATGCTGGCAGCACGTTACGTGCTGCGGGACGCTATTGACAAGCGTTTTGGCAAGCGGCTGGACGCTATCAACAAGGGGGTTGAAAGCGAAGGGGCGCTGTATTTGTTGACCCTTCGGCTGGTACCAGCTGTGCCATTTTTTGTGGTCAACCTGTTGATGGGGCTGACCCGCATGAAGACCTGGACGTTTTACTGGGTCAGCCAGCTGGGCATGTTTGCGGGCACCCTGGTTTACGTCAACGCGGGTACCCAGATCGCCAGGATTGACTCGCTCAAGTCGGTGCTGTCGCCTGCGCTGATTGGCTCCTTTGTGCTGCTGGGGCTGTTGCCCCTGGTCGTGGGCAGGATACTGAAGTGGGCCAAACGCCGCAAGGTGTACGCGGCTTGGAAACACCTGCGTCCGGCAAAGTTTGACCGCAATCTGATTGTGATTGGCGCGGGCGCAGGCGGGCTCGTGTCGGCGTACATCGCAGCGGTGGTCAAGGCCAAGGTGACGCTGGTGGAAGCCCACAAGATGGGTGGCGACTGCCTGAACTACGGCTGTGTGCCTTCCAAGGCGCTGATTCGCAGCGCCCGGCTGGCGCACCAGATCAAACACGCTGGAAATTACGGCTTGGCGGCCAGTACACCGACATTTAGCTTCAAGGCCGTGATGCAGCGCGTGCAGGCGGTGATCAAGGCCATCGAGCCAAACGACAGTGTCGAGCGTTACACCGGTTTGGGGGTTGAAGTGCTGCAGGGCTACGCCCGTATCGTCAACCCGTGGACGGTAGAAATAACCCTTAACGATGGCGGCAAGCAAACCTTGAGCACCCGCTGCATCGTGATTGCTGCGGGTGCCAGGCCAGTGGTGCCACCCTTACCGGGGCTCAAAGAGTCCGGTTATGTCACCAGCGACACCCTGTGGGACGTGTTTGCCGAGCTTGACAAGGTGCCGCGTCGGCTGGTAGTGCTGGGCGGCGGGCCGATTGGCTGCGAGCTGGCCCAGGCCTTTGCGCGGCTCGGTTCAGCCGTGACGCAAGTTGAAATGGGTCAGCGCCTGATGACGCGTGAGGACGAAGAAGTCTCGGTGCTGGCCGCTGCTGCGCTGACCGCCAGCGGGGTGCAGGTGCTCACGGGCCACAAGGCCTTGCGCTGTGAAACCGTTGAGGGGATCAAAACCCTGGTGGTCGAGCACGCTGGCATAGAAAAGCGTATTGAATTTGACCAGTTGATCTGCGCCGTTGGCCGGGCGGCGCGCCTAGAGGGCTACGGGCTGGAAGAGCTGGGCATCAAGACCGAAAAAACAGTCACGACCAATGAGTATCTGCAAACGCTGTACCCCAACATTTATGCAGCAGGTGACGTTGCCGGGCCGTACCAGTTCACCCATGTGGCGTCACATCAGGCCTGGTATGCAGCGGTCAATGCGCTGTTTGGTGAATTCAGGTTGTTCAAGGCCGACTATTCAGTGATTCCGTGGGCTACGTTCATCGACCCGGAAGTCGCGCGGGTCGGCCTGAACGAGCAGGACGCCAAAGAAAAAGATGTCGCCTACGAAGTCACCCGTTACGGCCTGGAC
>JBBRMH010000032.1:0-27766 GCA_038230935.1 Burkholderiales bacterium
ATAACCCAAAGGTCGTAAGTTCAAATCTTGCCCGCGCAACCAACAGTCAAGCTCAAGCAGCTTGAAAGCAAAAAACCCACTTCATGTGGGTTTTTTGCTTTCAGTGATGGTTCGATTCCTATCCTGCATTTCCCGGCATCTTGGTGCTTTTTCTACACGGCAACCACTCGGGCGAGTTCATGGCAAACTGATGACTGGCAAAACATCGAAGCGCGCTTGGGCAGTGCCAGTCAACGCTGCTCATGTGACATACTTAGCCATATATGTCTGTGTCATTTTCTTTTTCAGCAATTGTGGGTCAGGATGAAATGAAGCTGGCGATTCTTATCGTCGCTGTTGATCCGACCATCGGTGGTGTTCTGGTGTTTGGTGACCGCGGAACAGGCAAATCGACTGCTGTTCGCGCGCTCGCTGCATTACTTCCTAAAATGCGCGCTGTCGTGGGCTGCCGTTATGGCTGTGATCCTTCCGCCAAAGCGGGTCAATGTGACGAGTGCGCTGTTCTCAAGGGCCATTCTGATGCAGACAAAGCCAAAATCAAGAGCCACCTTGTACCTGTCCCAGTTGTCGATTTGCCACTCGGTGCCACCGAAGACCGCGTGGTGGGTGCCCTTGATCTTGAGCGGGCCTTGTCCCAAGGTGTCAAGGCTTTTGAGCCAGGACTGCTGGCACGTGCCAATCGCGGGTTTTTGTACATCGATGAAGTCAACCTGCTGGAAGACCACCTGGTGGACCTGCTGATTGACGTGGCAGCATCCGGTGAAAACGTGGTGGAACGCGAAGGGCTGAGCGTTCGCCACCCTGCACGTTTCGTTCTGGTGGGCAGTGGCAACCCCGAAGAGGGCGAATTGCGGCCTCAACTGCTCGACCGTTTTGGTCTTTCGGTAGAAGTCAAAACTCCCGCAGATTTGGCCTCACGCGTTGAAGTGGTTCGCCGACGCGATGCTTTTGAGCATGACCCTGAGGCTTTTACAGAAAAGTGGAGAAAAGAAGACGAACGTACACGCCGCCGCATCGTGGCTGGTCGTACACGGCTGAGCAAGGTAGTTATCCCGGATGCTGCCCGAGAGCGTGCTGCGCAGCTTTGCATGGCGTTAGGCACCGATGGTCTGCGCGGCGACCTCACATTGATTCGTGCAGCCCGAGCACTGGCTGCACTGGAAGGCGATTCTGAAGTGACCGACGCCCACCTGCGCCGCGTTGCAGCACCTGCACTACGTCATCGCCTGCGCCGTAATCCGCTCGATGATGCGGGTTCCAGCGTGCGGGTTGATCGTGCGGTTGTTGAGCTGATGAGCGCCTGATGATCGCCGATGCTGCAACGGTTGCAGCGTTGCTGGCGGTTGATCCAGTGGGCCTTGGTGGCGTTGCCCTGCGCTCAGCCCCAGGTGTTGAGCGCGATGAGTGGCTCGGCCTGTTGAAAGAACTTTTGCCTCCTGACGCACCTTTCCGGCGTATTCCCCTCAATATCAACGATGCTGCCCTTCTGGGCGGGCTGAACCTGGGTGCTACCTTGCACGCGGGCCGGCCCGTTGCGCAACAAGGTGTTCTGGCCCAGTCCGATGGCGGCGTGGTGTTGCTGGCGATGGCTGAGCGTTTATCGGTAGGCACAGCTGCCCGACTGGCTGCTGTGCTTGACACACATGAAGTTGCGATTGAACGCGATTCGTTGACCGTAAGACGACCGGCCCGTCTGGGCGTGGTGGCGCTTGATGAAGGCATGGCTGACGATGAAAAACTTCCTGCTGTCCTGCTTGACCGCCTGGCCTTTCATGTCGTGCTGGATGGGCAGGCTCACAAGGACGATCCGCAGGACGGCGTCACCTGGCAGGTGACAGAAGTCCTCAAGGCCAGAGCCTTGCTTGCGCGCGTGGTCGCCAGTGACGACATCGTTCAGGCGCTGTGCGCAGCTGCCCTGGCACTGGGTATCGATTCCCTGCGCGCCCCCTTGCTGGCACTCAGAGCTGCGCGTGCGGCGGCTGCACTGTCAGGCCAGACCGAGGTGTGTGAAGAGCATGTTGCCGTGGCTGCCCGACTGGTACTTGCACCGCGCGCTACCCGCTTGCCAGCGCCGCCGCCTGCTGAGGAAACCCAGGAAAATGACAGTCAGGATCAGGACAGCCAGGAACAAGACAAGCAAGACCCGCCATCGTCACCGCCACCAAAACCACCAAAGCCCGAACAGTCGCCGCCTGACACGTCGGCCTCAGACAGTTCTGACGTAGCTGACGATACACCTGCCGATGAAGAACCGTCTGATTCAGATGCAGCCAGCTCACTGGCCGAATCCGTGATTGAAGCGGCTCAAGCTGCGATACCGCCAGGCTTGCTGGCCGCGCTCAAGCTGGGGCAGGCTGCGAGGTCACGGGCACAGGCCGCCGGACGTTCGGGGGCTGCCCAAAAAAGCCAGACCCGCGGGCGTCCCTTGGGCGCTCGCCGGGGCGAGCCCAGAGCAGGTGCCCGACTCAATGTGATTGAAACCTTGCGCGCAGCAGCACCCTGGCAAAAGCTGCGCCAGCGCGAGTCTGCCATCCGTGCAGCGCAATCCGCGCCAGCTACAGTGGGTCAGGCCCCATCAAGCCAGCGGATTTACGTCCGGCGTGAGGACTTCCACGTCACACGCTTCAAGCAGGTTGGCCAGACCACGACATTGTTTGTCGTCGATGCGTCGGGCTCTTCAGCGCTTAACCGGCTGGCTGAGGCCAAAGGCGCGGTTGAACTGTTGCTGGCTGATTGCTATGTGCGGCGCGACCGGGTGGCTGTGCTGGCGTTTCGCGGCAAGACTGCCGACCTTTTATTGCCCCCTACCCGTTCGCTGGCGCGCGCCAAGCGTAGCCTGGCCGGATTGCCGGGAGGCGGAGGTACGCCGCTGGCCAGCGCGATTGATGCCGCACGTGAGCTGGCTGATCAAATCAGCCGCCGTGGTGAAACCCCCATTGTTGTGTTGCTGACCGACGGACGCGGCAACATTGCCCGGGACGGCACCGCAGGCCGCGCACGGGCCAATGACGATGCGCTGGCCGCCGCCCGTCAGATGCGTATCGATGGTGTCAGCTGCCTGCTGATGGATACCTCGCCCCAGCCACAGCCTGCAGCGCAGGCACTCGCCAGCGAGATGGGTGCGGCTTATGTTCCGTTGCCTTATGCAGGTGCCCAGATGCTGTCGCAGGTAGTGCGTGCGGCCATGGCCTCAAGCCAACGCTGAACGGGTCAGGCGCTTGTCATGACTTCGCGTCTGCAATGGAATACCGATGGCCTTGATTGGCCACACCGCCATTGCAGCCGTTTTGTACAGGCTGCTGGCCTGCGCTGGCATGTTCAGCAGTTTGGTGACGCGCACGACCACCTGCCGCTTGCATTGCTGATTCATGGCACGGGTGCTTCAACCCATTCCTGGCGTGGTCTGGTTCCGTTGCTTCAGCCACATTTCCGGCTGCTGTCAATTGACTTGCCGGGTCACGCCTTCACAGACATGCCTGCGGGCGGACCCACCTCACAGCAGCTTTCATTGCCCGGCATGGCGCAAGCCATTCATACGCTGCTGTCGGTTCTGGGTCTGTCGCCCGCTCTGGTGATTGGACACTCTGCAGGGGCTGCCATTGGCGTGCGTATGTGCCTGGACAGGCTGATTGCGCCGAAACTGATATTCAGCATCAACGGCGCATTTTTACCTTTGGGCGGTATGGCAGGCCAGCTTTTTTCACCGGTGGCCAGACTGATGTCGGCGCTGCCGTTCGTGCCGCAGGTTTTCTCCTGGCGGGCGGCAGACCCTGCGGTATTGCAACGGTTGGTGGAGGGCACGGGCTCCAAGCTGGATGCCACAGGTATGGCGCTTTACGGCAAGCTGGTCAGTAACCCGTGCCATGCAGCGGGTGCGCTGGGCATGATGGCCAACTGGGACTTGCCGCACCTGGTGCAAGACATCCCTCGCCTTAAAACACCGTTGAGTCTTGTCGTCGCCAGCCAGGACCGGACCGTTTCACCGCGTGAAGCAAGCCGCGTGATGGCCATCTTGCCGCAAGCCGCAAGGCGTGAGCTGATCACACTGCCTAGCCTGGGACATCTGGCGCATGAAGAAAGACCAGACCTGGTGGCTGCTGCAGTAAGGCAGCAGTTCAGTGCTGGTTTACCAGAGTAAATGCTATTAAATACATAGCAGCCTGCGTAATGATTCTCTGGGCTGACGGCACTTTTGATACTAAAAAGTGCTTCAGGGCTGTATATTGTCAATGACCAGGTTCAGGGGCGCGCCGCCTGCTTTGACTGCCCCGCTTTGCCCCACAAGGTCGCCACTTTGCGGCATGGCGTTGCCGGATTTTGAAACCCTCGCACCCACCACCACCAGCGGGAATTTTGAGAGTTTCATTTCGTCTGACATGGCTGTACTGTCGTCCAGGGTAAAACTGACAGGCAGCTCGCTGGCCTTGCGCCGCAAAATAGCCAGCGGCATGCGAGGCCCTTCAGAGGCCCTTGCAAATATGAATACTGTGTCGTTGGGCTGGACTTTGCCTGCCAGAGCAGGCGCCAGGCTGACTTTTCCCTGAACACTGCCAGCAGCAGCAACAGCACCAGCGACCGTCTTACTCGTTACGCTTCCTGCGGCTGGTGATGGCAATGCAGGTGATGCCGAAGCGCCTGATGCGACCCGGACCTCTTCAAGGCTGCGGTCCAGTTCAATGGCAAACTCGCTACCCGCTGGAGCCAAAGTGCGCGCCTGTGTCCAGTAGCGGACTGCGGCTGCGAAGTCGCTGCGCTCAAACGCAGCGCTGCCGGCCAGTGCCAGTGCCTTGAGGTTGTTAGGGTCGAGCTTCAGGGCTTGCTCAATCAGTCGGGTCGGCTCGCCTGCAGCGCTTTGGCCTTGCAGCATGGCCAGCACATCGGCCTGATCGGCCAGTAACTGGGCATTGTTCGGGGACAGCTCGATGGCGCGTTTGTAGGCTTTTGAGGCTTGCGGAAAGCGTTGCATGGCGGCATAAGACCGGGCCAGCATTTCCCAGGCTTTGGGGTCGCCAGGCTGATCGGCAGGCAATGCCTCCAGCCGGGTTGCAAGCGCATTGACCATGGCCTCAATTTGCTCGCGGGAAGGCTCGGTCTCGGCTTTGGCCTGAAGATTCGCTGGATCAAGCGCCCGAACGTTGCCTAAAAATCCGTAGATACCCAGGGCCAGCAGTGGGATAGTCAAGCCCAGCACCCAGGCCGTGCGGGTGGACCTGGCGGGGGCCACTGCTGACTCTGGCGCGCTTTCTTCCTCCAGGGCGCGGCGCTCTATTTCAGACTTTGCCAGCGCCAATTGCTCGTGGTTAAGACTGCCAGCTGCAAATTCAGCGTCAAGTTGAACAAGCTGGCTGCGCAACACTGACAGGTTGGCCTGAGCTGCACCAGCTACAGCATGGGCAGTGGTTCGTTTTGTTTTTAGCAGGGCGGGTAGTACCAGCGCAAGCGCGAGCACGGACAGCAGACAGGCGGAAATCCAGAAAGCAATCATTGATGTTCAGTTTGAAGACGGGTCGGCCAGGAGCGCGCGTGCTTTTGCAGCATCGGCATCGCTCAGTGTTACAGGCTGTGACTGTGAGGCACGCCTGCGCTGCCGTACGTTAATGACCAGCATCAACACGGCCATACCCAGCAGCACAAAGGGCCCCAGCCAGAGCAGCACCGTCGTGGTTTTAAGCGGCGGGCGATACAGCACAAAGTCGCCGTAACGCTCGACCATAAAGTCAAGTATCTGTCTTTGCGATTGACCTTGCGTGAGCTTGATGCGAATCTGGTTTTTCAAATCAACTGCCAGGTCTGCATGCGAGGCAGCAATGGTTTCGTTCTGGCAGACCAGGCAGCGCAGTTCCTCGGCAATCACCATCATGCGGACCTCAAGTGCTGGGTCATCCGACAGATTAGGAGCTACTTTGGCTTGTACGGAAAACCCGAAACAAAGCGCCAATACCATCAAAAAAAATTTCATGGTCTAACTCGTGGACAGTTTTTTAACCAGTGGCAAAATCGTATCGCGCAGTGCCTCGGGTGTGACCGGACCAATCTGTTTGTAGCGAATCACACCTTGTTTATCGACCACAAAGGTTTCAGGCACGCCATACACGCCCAGGTCAATACCGACCAGGCCATCAGCATCCACCAGCGACTGGACATACGGGTTGCCAAAGTTGGCCAGCCAGGCTGTTGCAGCAGGCGACTTGTCTTTGTAGTTCAGGCCATAGATTGGCACCTGATTTGTTTTGGCCAGTTCGACCAGCACAGGATGCTCAACGCGGCAAGCCACACACCACGACGCCCACACGTTGAGTAGCCAGACCTTGCCCAGCATGTCTTGCGCCGCCATGGTTTTGTCGGGTGCGTTGAGCACAGGCAGGCTGAACTGGGGCAGCGGTTTGTTGATCAGGGGTGAGGGCACTTCACGCGGGTTGAGTGTCAGGCCAATACCCAAAAAACCAACCAGCACGATAAAAATGCCTAGCGGTAAAAACCGCTTGAACGTGGCGCTGCCCATCAGGTCTGGACTTTGGCTGCAACAGGTGCGGCAGGCAAAGCGGGCGACGGCATGGCTGGCGGGTTTGCCGACACAGACTTTTTGGCGGCCACTTTGACTGCCCGGTAGCGCCTGTCCAGCACAGCCAGCAAGCCGCCAAGCGCCATCAACACGCATCCAAACCAGATCCAGTTGACAAACGGTTTGTGGTGCAGGCGCACGCTCCAGGCCGTGGCGCTGACGGGCTCACCCAGAGCGACATACAAATCGCGGGTGATGCCCCGGTCAATGGCCACTTCGGTCATGGGTGAGCTGCGCACGGTGTAGATGCGGCGTTCGGGTCGCATGGTGGCAATCACCTTGTCACCATCCATCACTGTGAGGGTAGCGCGTGCGGATGTGTAGTTTGGCCCCTTGACTTGCGCCACGCTGTCAAGTTTGAAGGTAAAGCCGCCCACGCTGGCTGTCTCGCCGGGCTCCATGCGCACATCGTTCTCGCTCTGAAAGCTGCTGACCACAGTCACGCCGACGATAAACACTGCAATCCCGAAGTGGGCCAGCAGCATGCCGTAATAACTGCCCGGCAATGCTGTAAAGCGCGTCAGCCAGCTTGGCGAGCGGTGCTCGCGCACTTTGGCGACCAGGTTCAACACGGCGGTGCTGGCAACCCACATGGCCAGCAACAGACCCAGGCCTGTCATGGGTGTCCAGCTGCCCAGCAACATGGGCGCAATGATGGCGCTGGCAACGCTCACACCAATGGCCCAGCGCAGGCGCCTGGCCAGATCCATGACTTCGGCCTGACGCCAGCGTGTCATCGGACCCACGCCCATCAAAAACAAAGCCGGTGCGATCAAGGGTACAAACACGGCCACAAAATAAGGGGGGCCAACGGACAGCTTGCCCATACCCAGTGCGTCAATAATCAGCGGATAAATCGTGCCGAGCAGCACGGCCGCCGCAGCTACCACCAGCAACACGTTGTTGGCCAGCAACATGGATTCACGCGAGACTGGCTCAAAGCTGCCGCCCAAACCGACCTTGGGCGCACGCCAGGCAAACAGCGCCAATGAGCCACCAATCACGAATGCCAGGAAACCCAAAATAAATATGCCACGTGCCGGGTCGGTCGCAAAGGCGTGTACTGATGTCAACACGCCAGAACGAACAATAAACGTGCCCAGCAGCGACAGTGAGAACGTCATGATGGCCAGCAGCGCCGTCCACATTTTGAAACCACCGCGTTTTTCCGTCACAGCCAGGGAGTGAATCAGCGCGGTGCCGACCAGCCACGGCATAAAGGAAGCGTTTTCAACCGGGTCCCAAAACCACCAGCCGCCCCAGCCAAGTTCGTAATAAGCCCAGAAACTGCCCAGTGCAATGCCCAATGTCAAAAAGCACCATGCCACCGTTGTCCACGGGCGGGACCAGCGCGCCCAGGCCGCATCCAGCCTGCCAGACAGCAGTGCTGCAATCGCAAATGCAAAAGCCACTACAAAACCGACATAGCCCATGTATAACATCGGTGGATGAATGACCATGCCTGGGTCTTGCAACAAAGGGTTCAGGTCTTGCCCATCAGGCGCTGCCGGCAGCAAACGGGTAAACGGGTTGGACGTGAGCAGGGTAAACAGGATGAAACCACAACTGATCACGCCCATCACACCGAGAACGCGGGCAATCATGCGGTCATCCAGCTGTTTGGAAAAGATCGACACCGCCAGCGTCCAGCCGGCCAGAATCAATGCCCATAACAAAATCGATCCTTCATGGTTGCCCCATACGGCCGTGAATTTGTACACCAGGGGCAGCATGCTGTTGGAGTGCTGCGCGGCCAGCTGCACTGAAAAGTCGTCTGTTACAAACGCATAGGTCAGGCAGCCATAGGCAATGGCCACAAACAAAAATTGCCCGCGTGCAGAGGGCCGGGCCAGTGCCATCCAGGCAGCATTGCCTTTGTGCGCACCTACCAGCGGCAGCACGCTTTGCGACAGCGCCATCATGAAGGCCAAAATAAGGGCGAAGTGACCGAGTTCACTGATCATGGTGGGTGCTCAAGGGGTTTGTTTCAGCGTGGCGCTGGTTTGTTGGGGTTTGCCTGCAGCAGCGTTTTTCAGTGCTTCAGCAGCTTCTGGCGGCATGTAGTTTTCATCGTGTTTGGCCAGCACCTGATCGGCCTTGAAGATGCCGTCAGCGCCCAGCTTGCCCTGAGCGACCACGCCTTTGCCTTCCTTGAACAAATCAGGCAGGAGCCCGGTGTAGGTCACAGGAATGGTTTTGGCCAGATCAGTCACTACAAAGCGGGTCGTCAGCCCCTTGGTTTCACGCTGGATGCTGCCTTCTTCTACCAGCCCGCCTATGCGAAAGCTGCGACCTTGCGGTGCTTCATTGGCCGCGACCTGTGTGGGGCTGAAAAAAAACACCAGGTTGCTGTTGAATGCGTTGAGCACCAGCGCGGTGGCTACCCCCAGTGCAGCCAATCCACACGCAATGGCGACCAGTCTTTTACTTCGTGGTTTCATAAAAAGGATTTTCCTGTATCTAGCGCATCCTGCGCAGCAGCCTCAGCGATGAGCGCACGGCGTCTAAGGACAAGCATGACTGGCTCGATGACGCATACCGCGGCGCAAACACCCAATGAGCCCCAAACATACAGCCCATAGCCACCCATGGCCAGAAAGTCATCAAAACTGTTCCACATTATTTTGCCTCCAGTGCGGTCTGGGCCCATGTGGTGTGACTTTCACGCTCCAGCATGATCACCCGCACCCGCATCAGGGCCACCGCGATGCAATATGCCCAAAACGCCAGCGCCATTACCAGCATGCCCAGCAGCATGGGCGTGGCCATGCTGGAGCCCTTGGTAATGGTAATGGATGCGCCCTGATGCAGCGTGTTCCACCATTTCACTGAAAAATAGATGATCGGCACGTTGACCACGCCCACCAGTGCCAGTAAACCGGCTGCACGGTCAGCCCGGCGAATGTCGTCAATCGACGCGTGCAATGACATGAAGCCGATGTACAGAAAAAGCAGCACCAGCTCAGACGTCAGGCGCGCGTCCCACACCCACCAGGCACCCCAGGTCGGCTTGCCCCAGAGCGCGCCGGTCCACAGCGCCAGAAAGGTCATCAACGCGCCCGTCGGGGCAAGTGCGCAAGCCATCATGGACGACAACCGGGAGTTAAATACCAGCCCGGCACCCGCCCAAAATGCCATGGCGACGTAAATCACCATAGACATCCAGGCCGTGGGCACATGGACAAAAATAATTCTGTAAGCTTGCCCTTGCTGCGCGTCAGTAGGAGCCAACCAAAGACCTAAATACATTCCCAATATTGCCAGCAGCGTGCCAACTGCAGCAAACCATGGAACCAGCTTTCCGGCCAGCGGATAAAAGCGTTGCGGCGCTGCATAGGCAAACCAGTTGATCCCGGCGGACTGCATGAAACCTGTCTCCTTTATTTTTATGGTTGACATTTTGCTCACAAATTTATACCTGTCGTCATTCCATTGAAATTCGCAGTGCGGCAGCCGTTACCCAAGGGCAGGCGAGTACACCCACTATTAAAAACGCCCCTAATATTGAGAAGTGTCCTGACACCCCCAGACCCGCGTTGTAAGCTTCAACTGCGCCGGCACCAAATATCAACACGGGAATGGTCAGTGGCAGCACCAGCAGCGACAGCAATACACCTGAGCCACGCAAGCCGACTGTCAGCGCTGCACCCATTGCACCTACCAGGCTCAAAATCGGTGTTCCTATCAGCAATGACAATACAAGCACGCCAGTGCTGGAGGCCGACAAATCAAATTGCAAGCCAAGCAGAGGTGACAGCAGCACCAGTGGCAGGCCTGATCCTAACCAATGCGCCGTCGTCTTGCCCAGCACCAGCCAAGCCAACGGCTGGGTAGACAGCAATAACTGCTCTAAAGTTCCGTCGCTGTAATCATCGGCAAACAAACGCGCAAGAGACAGCATCGATGCCAGCATGGCTGCAACCCACAACACGCCGGGTGCCATGACTCGCAATAGTTGTGGCTCAGGCCCCACACCCAGCGGGAAAAGACTGACTACCATGACAAAAAATATCAGTGCAGCCAGCGTGTCGGCCCGCCTGCGCAGCGCAATGCGCAGGTCGCGCATGATGACGCTTTGTACCCCACCCCATGTCTTGACGGCACTCATAGTGACAGCACCTGCTGTGGGGTATCGCCAAGAGGCACGCTTTGATGACTGGTCAGAACCACCATGCCCTGCCGTTGCAGGTGGGCTTGCATCAAACCGGCCAGCCAGTCAGTGGCCGCGCTGTCCAGCGCATTGAAAGGCTCATCAAGCACCCAAAGCGGTGTCAGTTGTGGCGCTGAATTGGCCAGAACCAGTCGCGCCAGCGCACTGCGCTTTCGCTGACCCTGCGACAGCCTGCGCACCAGCGTGTTTTCATGGCCGCGCAGGCCCGCATCCATCAACGCACGCCTTGCCGCCTGGAGGCTGATGGTGTGCCCGGCAAGTGCGCTGGACGCCTGCAGGTTTTCCAGGGGTGACAGGTCGTCTTTGAGTGCCGCAGCATGGCCCAGATAGATCAGTTCATGGTTAAAAGTTTCGCGCAGGATGGCTATTTTCTGGCCACGCCAAAGGATTTGGCCTTCTGTGGGTTCCATGAGTCCGCACAGCATTCTGAGCAAACTGGTTTTCCCCGCACCATTGGCACCGAGCACCCGCAGCAGCTCGCCAGGGCGCACTTCCACGGACAGGTTGTCAAACAGCTGGCGGCTGCCTCTGGTGCATGCCAGTTTCTCGATTTGCAGCCCCAGACTCATGGATGCGCTCGCAATTTCCGGGCGAGCCTGCCCAAGCCAAAGTAACAACGTGCCAAACCCCGAACTCCTTAAATGGATGATTGTCGCGCTATCTGAGCCCAAAAAGCCTTGGGTGTTAAAGCAGGTTGACGGTTTCTTTTAATGTGTCTATATTAGTTGACAGTAAATAGTGACAAGTAATATTTACACAAGGCATGGGCCAGTGGGTCTGACTGAATCACCTGGTTTGGTATCTGTACTTTTAGAGGAGCATCGCATGAAAGCCATCACACACATTGAACAATCTCTGGCAGCTGCACTGGCCTTGGGCGAGGCACCTGGCTGCCCTCCCAAGCTGGCGGGTGCTGTTCGCCATGCCGTGTTCCCGGGCGGAGCGCGCATCCGGCCACAGTTGTGCCTGGCCGTGGCATTGGCCTGCGGCAATGATGACCCACTGCTGGCCGATGCAGCGGCAGTGGCCATAGAGCTGCTGCACTGTGCATCGCTGGTGCATGACGACCTGCCTTGTTTTGATGATGCACCGGTACGTCGGGGTCGCGCCTCCGTGCATTTCGCTTATGGCGAAAGCCTGGCGGTGCTGGCAGGTGATGCCCTGATTGTGCTGGCGTTTCAAACGCTGGCGCTGGCTGGCGGCCAATCGCCTGCGCGGATGGCAGCCGTGCTGGGCACCGTTGCCAGTGGGGTGGGCATGCCGTTCGGTATCGTGGCGGGTCAGGCGTGGGAGTCTGAGTCACGTGTATCGCTGACGGCTTACCAGCGTGCCAAAACAGGTGCATTGTTTGTCGCGGCGACAGCAGGCGGCGCACAGGCCGCGGGTGCTGACCCTGAGCCATGGCGTGCGCTGGGCGAATGGCTGGGCGAGGCCTATCAGGTGGCCGACGATATTCGTGATGTGCTGGCTGACCCGGCGCTGCTCGGCAAACCGGTAGGGCAGGACGTTGCATTGGGTCGCCCCAGTGCGGCGATTGATCTGGGGCTGGCGGGTGCCATTGCTCATTTCGAGAAGCTGGTGCAGTGCGCCATTGATGCCGTGCCTGCGTGCCACAGCCGGGAAATGATGCGCAACCTGGTGCGGCAGGAATCGGAACGTCTGGTACCACGCTCGGCCTGCGACCAGTTCAGAAACGCGCCCATCGCTGCAGCCCTTGTTGAGGTAACTCCCGTGACCGTGCCTTCAGCGCAGAAAATTGAAGCCTGAATGCGACCCGCGATGCAGCCAGACAAGGCAAGCCCATGAAGACTCTTGATTTAGCAAAGCTCCCCAATGCCCTGGCCAGTCGGCCAGCATGGCGGGACCGTTTTGATGCATGGATGGACGCTAAGCTGACCGATCCGGAGTTTTCGCGCTGGGCCACCGCGAATGTTTTGACGCGGTGGATCACCCGACGCCGCGCCCGGCAAGTATTCGATGTGATGGCCGGCTTCGTGTATTCCCAGGTGCTGCTGGCCTGCGTTCGCCTGCACATTTTCGAGTTGGTCAAAGAATCGCCTCGCACGCTCGATGAGTTGGCACACATATGTCAGGTCCCGGCCTCGGCGCTGCAGCGGTTGATCAATTCTGCTGTTGCGCTCAAGCTGCTGGCACTGCGCGGTCAGGGTCGCTACGGTCTGGGGCCACTGGGCGCGCCCGTTGCAGGGCACCCCGGAATCCGCGCCATGATTGAGCACCATGCCGTGCTGTACCACGACATGCAAGACCCGGTGGCACTGCTGCGTGACCAGGTCAGCGATGGGCAAATGGCCGCGTATTGGCCTTACTCTGCCATTGAAGCAGGTACAAACCTGAAGGCCGCGCCCGCTCGTGTCTGGCAGGGCGACAAGGTGGCGCGTTACTCACAGCTCATGTCTGCATCGCAGCCTTTTGTGGTTGACGAGGTGCTGGCGACTTATGATTTTGCGCAGCACCAGTGCTCGCTGGATGTGGGGGGCGGACAGGGCACTTTTGTAGGCCGGCTTGCTGCCGCGTTTCCGCTGTTAAAGCTCAAGCTGTTTGACTTGCCGCAAGTTGCAGAACTCGCCCAGGCGAGTTTTGCCAGCTGCGGCTTTGCTGATCGCGCTACCGCTTATGGCGGCGATTTTTTGCGTGATGCACTGCCGTCGGGTGCTGACCTCGTCACGCTGGTCCGCGTCGCGCATGACCACCCTGATGAGCATGTCAATGCAATCTTGCGGGCCATCTACGCAGCACTGCCTGCAGGCGGTACGTTGTTGCTGGCCGAGCCCATGGCGCAAAACGCCAACGAGCCCCCCCTGGGTGACGCGTACTTCCATTTTTATCTGCTGGCGATGGGCGCAGGCCGTTTGCGGACAGCTGCTGAGCTGAGCGCCATGATGATTTCTGCAGGTTTTTCGCGTGTTGAGCTGCTTCGCAACCCCATGCCGATGCAGACACGCATCCTGGTGGCGAAAAAGTCTAGGTAAATACCCGCGAAACATCAAAATCATTCAAAATACTGTAAATAACAGTTGACACTTTTTAATGTAAACGTAAACTGACACCATGCAAGCAAACGCCGTCATATTCAAAAACCCGAAGCAGTTAGAGCTGCGTGGTCTGGATCTACGTGCACCCACCATGGGCGAGCTTGAAGTCGATATTGAATTCAGCGGTATCAGTACGGGCACCGAGCGCCTGCTCTGGGACGGCACCATGCCAGCCTTCCCCGGCATGGGTTACCCCCTGGTGCCCGGTTATGAATCGGTTGGCCGGATCGTCAAAGCTGGCGCAGGTACCACGTTGCCCGTCGGTAGCCGTGTATTTGTTCCAGGTGCCCAGTCATTTGAAGGGGTGCGTAACCTTTTTGGCGGTTCAGCCTCACGTTTGGTGGTCTCGGAAGAGCGAACAGTGGCAGTTGATGACCATCTGGGCGCAAAAGCTGTACTGCTGGCACTGGCTGCTACGTCCCAGCACACGTTGACACGCCAAACCCCACCTGACCTGATCATTGGCCATGGTGTCATGGGCCGCTTGCTGGCCCGCCTTACCCTGGCTGCTGGTCACCCTGCACCTGCGGTTTGGGAGATCAACCCCAGGCGTCAGTCGGGTGCTGTGGGCTACACAGTGGTGCATCCTGATCAGGATGATCGTCGTAATTACCGCGCTATCTATGATGTCAGTGGCGACTCTGAAATTCTGGACAAAGCCATTGCCCGCCAGGCACCCGGTGGTGAGGTGGTGCTGGCTGGTTTTTACAAGCAGTCCCTGAGTTTTGCTTTTGCACCCGCATTTATGCGTGAAACGCGCATTCGCATTGCCGCACAGTGGCAGCGCGAAGACTTGCTCACCGTCTCGGCACTGGCGCACAACGGCCAGTTGTCATTAGACGGCTTGATTACCCATACCGAGCAGACAGCCAACGCAGCCCATGCGTATGAAGTGGCGTTTGGCGATGCCGACTGCTTGAAAATGATTCTGGATTGGAAACACAGCGCATGAACCCGACAACCATCATGGTCAGAGACCTCCGGGCTGAAGCCGCCATTGAGCCAACCCCCATGAAAACGGGCGAAGCCAATAAAGAGACACAAATCATCGCCATTTACGGCAAAGGTGGTATTGGCAAAAGCTTCACGCTGGCCAACCTGAGCTACATGATGGCCCAGCAGGGCAAAAAAGTGTTGCTGATCGGTTGCGACCCAAAAAGCGATACCACCAGCCTGCTGTTTGGCGGGCGTGCTTGCCCCACGATCATTGAAACCTCGTCGAAGAAAAAACTCGCTGGCGAGGCAGTGGCCATTGGCGATGTGTGCTTCAAGCGCGACGGTGTGTACGCCATGGAGTTGGGCGGCCCAGAAGTCGGTCGGGGTTGCGGTGGGCGCGGCATCATTCACGGCTTTGAGTTGCTTGAAAAGCTGGGCTTTCATGACTGGGGTTTCGATTACGTGTTGCTCGACTTTCTGGGTGACGTGGTCTGCGGTGGTTTCGGCCTGCCGATTGCCCGGGACATGTGCCAAAAAGTTATCGTGGTGGCAAGTAATGATTTGCAGTCACTCTACGTAGCGAACAACGTCTGCTCTGCTGTTGAATATTTCCGCAAACTGGGCGGCAACGTCGGTGTGGCAGGCATGGTCATCAACCGGGACGACGGCACTGGCGAGGCATCGGCCTTTGCCGAAAAGGTCGGTATTCCTGTGCTGTCGGTGATTCCGGCCAACGACGATATTCGCCGCAAGAGTGCCAGTTACGAAATCATTGGTCGCCCTGACTCAGTCTGGGGCCCCATGTTTGCCCAGCTTGCCGAAAACGTGGGTACATCGCAGCCGATTCGCCCCAAGCCAATGACGCAAGACGAGTTACTGGGACTGTTCTCTGCCGATGTGGTGGGGCGCAATGTGGTGCTCGAACCCGCTACCCAATTTGACATGTGTGGCAAAAAAGAAATCGTCAAAGAAACGCTCGAAGTCATCTACGACGAAGTCTGAATTCAAAAGCCATTTAAAAGCCATTTAAAAGTTATCTAAAGCCCATTATGAGTACCGTCATTCCTATCATCCCGATGCCGACAGCGCCGATCAGTACGGCACTTGAAGGCGATGGCATGGGTTGCCACAGCGGCGGTGATGCAATGCTGGCTGCCGCCAAATCAGCAGGCAAGTCTGAAATTCTTGAGCAGTACGCCAAAGACTATCCAAAGAACCCGAAAGCCGGACCGCACGACCAGCCGCAAAGCATGTGCCCCGCGTTTGGATCACTTCGGGTGGGTCTGCGCATGCGTCGTACCGCTACGATCTTGTCCGGCTCAGCCTGCTGTGTCTATGGCCTGACATTCACTTCGCATTTCTATGGTGCCAAACGAAGCGTGGGCTATGTGCCCTTCAATTCAGAGTCGCTGGTCACTGGCAAGCTGTTTGAAGACATCCGCGAAGCGGTGTTTCAACAAGCCGACCCGGCGCTTTATGACGCCATCATCATTATCAATTTGTGCGTGCCTACCGCCAGTGGTGTACCGCTGCAAATTCTGCCCAAAGAAATCAACGGCGTGCGCATCATTGGTATCGACGTGCCAGGCTTTGGCGTGCCAACGCATGCAGAAGCCAAGGACGTTCTAGCCGGTGCCATGCTGAAGTACGCACGTACTGAAGCGTTGGCAGGCCCTGTACAGGCCCCGCGCAACGGCAAGTCTGACAAGCCGACCATTACTTTGCTGGGTGAGATGTTTCCGGCTGACCCGGTGATTATCGGGATGATGCTGGAGCCTATGGGCCTGGCTGCTGGCCCGAGTGTGCCGACCCGCGAGTGGCGCGAGTTGTATGCCGCGCTGGATTGTGCTGCAGTCGCTGCGATTCACCCTTTCTATACCGCCAGTGTTCGCGAATTCGATGCTGCTGGCCGTCCGGTTGTTGGTTCTGCCCCTGTCGGCTACGACGGCACGGAAGCCTGGCTTCAGGCCATCGGTGTTGCCACCAATAGTGCCCAGCATGACATTGACGCTGCCAAAAACAAGTTTCTTCCCGCCATCAAGGCTGTACTCGCTAAAACCCCGATCAAGGGCCGCATCACACTGAGCGGCTACGAAGGCTCGGAATTGCTGGTCGGTCGTTTGCTGATCGAAAGCGGCGCCGACCTGCGTTATGTCGGCAGTGCCTGCCCACGCACACCCTGGAATGAGGCCGATGTCCAGTGGCTGGAAAGCAAAGGCGTGATGGTTCAGTTCCGGGCATCGCTGGAGCAAGACATTGCTGCCGTGCATGAGTTCAAGCCTGACTTGGCCATTGGCACAACGCCTGTGGTGCAAGCCGCCAAAGAAATGACGATTCCGTCGCTGTATTTCACCAACCTGATTTCAGCCCGCCCCCTGATGGGCCCAGCCGGTGCGGGTTCATTGGCCACGGTCGTTAACGCGGCCATTGGCAACAAAGCCCGCTTCGAGCAGATGAAAGAGTTTTTCGGATCAGTCGGTACAGGTCATTCAACCGGCGTGTGGGAAGCGGCACAGGGCATCCCGCAAGATCGCCCGGAATTCAAGGCAGAGCAACGCAGACTGGCCGCCAAGATGGCCAAAAAGCGCAAAGCCGAGGAGATGATCTGATGCTGGTTCTGGATCACGATCGTGCCGGCGGCTATTGGGGCGCTGTGTATGTGTTTACAGCGATCAAAGGCCTGCAAGTCGTCATCGACGGCCCCGTAGGCTGCGAGAACCTGCCGGTCACATCCGTGCTGCATTACACCGACGCGCTGCCTCCGCACGAGTTACCGATTGTGGTGACCGGTCTGGCTGAAGAGCAACTGGGTCGGGAAGGTACCGAAGGCTCCATGCGCCGCGCTCATGCCGCACTGGACCCTGATCTTCCATCGGTGGTAGTGACAGGTTCCATTGCCGAGATGATTGGCGGCGGCGTCACACCTGCAGGCACCAATATCCAGCGCTTTTTGCCCCGCACGATTGACGAAGACCAGTGGCAATGCGCCAACCGCGCGATGTTCTGGCTGTGGTCGGAGTATGGCCTCAAGCATGTGCCTGCCCGTAAAACTGCAGCTGAACGTGCACCGGGTGAAAAGCCCAGAGTCAACATCATCGGCCCGAGCTACGGCACTTTCAACAGTCCGAGCGATCTGGCAGAAATCCGTCGCCTGGTGCAAGGTATTGGTGCAGAGATCAACATGGTGTTCCCGCTTGGAAGCCACCTCGCAGACGTGTCTCGCCTGGTAGAAGCGGATGTGAACATTTGCATGTACCGCGAGTTCGGTCGCATGTTGTGCGAGGCGCTGGAGCGGCCTTATCTGCAAGCCCCTATCGGCTTGCACAGCACGACCAAATTCCTGCGCAAGTTGGGTGAGTTGCTGGGTCTTGATCCTGAGCCCTTCATTGAGCGCGAAAAGCACACCACCATCAAGCCGATCTGGGACTTGTGGCGCTCGGTTACCCAGGATTTTTTCGGGACCGCCAGCTTTGCAGTGGTCGCCAATGAAACCTACGCGCGCGGCATTCGCCACTTTCTTGAAGAGGAGATGGGTTTGCCATGTAATTTTGCAATTTCGCGTTGCCCAGGAGCCAAAACTGACAACGCTGAAGTGCGCCGTCTGACCACCACCAAAACCCCATTGGTGATGTACGGCAGCTACAACGAGCGCATGTATCTGGCTGAGTGCGGTGGTGGCGGCATGATGAAGGCAACCTTTATCCCGGCGTCTTTCCCGCTGCCCATTATTCGTCGCCACACCGGCACACCGTTCATGGGATATGCCGGTGCAACGTACCTGATTCAGGAATTTTGCAACGCACTGTTTGACGCGCTGTTTCACATCCTGCCGCTGGGCACCGAGCTGGACAAGATTGATGCAACGCCCAGCCGCGTGAACGCAGACAAGCCTGTTGCCTGGAGCGATGAAGCCCATGCGCTGCTGGAAGAATTGATTGAAGCCGAGCCGGTGCTGGTGCGCATTTCTGCTGCAAAGCAAATGCGTGACCGGGCCGAGCGCGATGCCCGGCAGACGGGAAGCACAGTCGTTGAGGTCAGCCGACTGTCAGAGTTGTTTGGACATTCCAGGGCAGAGGTGGCTACATGACATGTACCGCCAAAGCGTGGTGTGCCCGCACAAGTATTCAGGCTTGCCTGAATGCAGGTTTGCTTCAGCCTTCGGGCTGCAGCTATTCGTTCCTTGCCCTCGGGCAAGGTGGTGGCCGCAAGGCCTTTTATGTGAGGTATTGACTATGAATCCAGTTACAACTCCCTCGGGATTGTCTGATCAAGAGTGCCAGGAATTCCACAAGTACTACATCCAGGGTTACCTGATGTTTGCTGCTGGTGCATTGCTTGCACACAGCCTGGTGTGGATCTGGCGTCCCTGGTTCTAAGAACCAACACACGGAGATAACTATGGCTTACCTAAACGTTCAGCACACAAACAGCATTGCGCAAACCCCCATGAAGGAGTTTCGCAACCTCTATGTTGTGCTTTTCTGCGTCTTTTTATTGCTTGCATTGACAGGGCAGATGCTGTTCATGGACTGGCGTAACTGGCTGCCTGGGGCAGAAGGGACGCGTCCGATGTTTGGCAGCGTGAAGTCGGCTGTGTACACCGTGATTTCTCAACTCAATTAATTCAATTAACTCGAAGGAAATATTATGTGGCGTATGTGGCGTATTGTTGATCCCCGTAAAGGCATCATCTTCACAGGCTTGATCATTGCTTTTACAAGCACCTCGATTCACCTGATTCAGCTCAGCACTGATCGTTACAACCTCAACACGTGGCATCCAGACACTGTAAAGGCTGCCAAAGCTGCACAAAATGCAGCGATGCCGCTTAACGCAGCGATGCCACCTTCAAAATAACGGCAGCTATTTTGCTGCCGATGTGGTGAGCGAAATCAGGCTGACGCAGCCTGTTTCGCGCACCCCTCAGAATAACTATTTTATTTCCGAGAGCGTCTCGTCACGCACCGGATCCGAGGAGCCACCATGGCCATGCTGAGTTTTGAAAGAAAGTACCGTATTCGCGGCGGCACCCTGATCGGGGGTGACCTGTTCGACTTCTGGGTCGGCCCGTTCTACGTTGGTTTCTTTGGAATTTCAACAGTGTTTTTCTCTCTGGTGGGCACCGCCATGATTATGTGGGGCGCCGCAATGGGCCCGACCTGGAACCCGTGGCAAATCAATATCGCGCCGCCTGATATATCGAACGGCTTGGCAATGGCCCCGATGATGGCCGGTGGCTTATGGCAAATCATTACCGTCTGCGCGTTGGGCGCATTCGTTTCGTGGGCGCTTAGAGAAGTCGAAATTTGTCGCAAACTGGGTATGGGCCTGCATGTCCCCGTCGCATTCGGTTTTGCCATTTTTGCCTACTTCACGCTGCAAGTGATTCGACCCATACTGATGGGGTCCTGGGGTCATGCTTTCCCTTACGGTATCTATAGCCATCTGGACTGGGTCAGCAATACCGGCTACCAGTATCTGCATTTTCATTACAACCCGGCGCACATGATCGCTGTGACCCTGTTTTTCGCGACGACCTTGTCCTTGTCTCTGCATGGTGCCCTGGTGCTGTCGGCAACCAACCCTGGCAAAGGCGAAGTGGTCAAGTCACCTGAGCACGAAGACACGTTTTTCCGCGATGTGATCGGATATTCGGTTGGCACACTGGGCATTCACCGCCTCGGGCTGTTCCTGGCTTTGGCTGCAGTCTGGTTTTCTGCCCTCTGCATCGTCATCAGCGGACCTTTCTGGACACGTGGCTGGCCTGAATGGTGGGGCTGGTGGCTGAACATGCCGATTTGGGGCCACTAAAAACATACTAGGTGCAAAAAAATGGCTGACTATCAAAATCTTTTCACAACAGTCCAACCCACGGGCCCAGCGTCTGCAGGCGTACCGTTACCGCCCGGTGACTCTGAGCGGATTGGACCCCCGTTTTTCCTGCACCTGGCAGGGCGACTGGGTAATGCTCAAATCGGCCCTGTGTACCTGGGCTGGTTAGGCTTTGCATCACTGTTGTTAGGCACATTTGCCTTCAATATCATGGGCTTTAACATGCTGGCGCAAGTGGACTGGAGTCCAATCCAGCTGATTCGCCAGTTGTTCTGGCTGGCTCTGGAGCCGCCTGCACCTAAATACGGTTTGAGCATTGCGCCCCTGAACGATGGCGGCTGGTGGCAAATTGCAGGTTTCATGCTGACGCTGTCACTGGTCCTGTGGTGGACACGCATGTACCGCCGTGCCCGCCAGCTCGGTCTGGGCACGCACGTGGCATGGGCTTTCGCGGCAGCTATCTGGCTTTTTCTGGTGGTGGGTTTCTTTCGCCCGGTATTGATGGGCAGCTGGGCTGAATCGGTTCCGTTTGGCATCTTTCCGCACCTGGACTGGACAGCCGCACTGTCGCTGCGCTATGGCAACTTGTTCTATAACCCCTTTCACGCTTTGTCGATTGTTTTCTTGTATGGTTCTGTCTTGTTATTTGCCATGCACGGAGCAACTATTCTGGCGGTAGGTCGTTACGGCGGTGAGCGTGAAATCGAACAAATCATTGACCGGGGAACTGCATCAGAGCGCGCAGGGCTTTTCTGGCGCTGGACCATGGGTTTCAACGCATCAATGGAGTCGATTCACAGGTGGGCCTGGTGGTTTGCGGTGCTCTGCCCACTGGTTGGCGGCATTGGCATCCTGCTGACAGGAACAGTCGTTGACAACTGGTATTTGTGGTCTGTCAAACACCATGTGGTTCCAAGCTACCCAGCGATGTGGGTGCCCACCATTGACCCTGCCACGTTGGGAGTAAAACCATGATTTTGAAGAATACGACCTTTCGCTTGCTGTTGGCCAGTGCCGCTGCCCTGTTGATGGCAGGTTGTGAGCGGCCACCCATCGCGGTGTCGCAGACAGGTTTTCGCGGCACAGCCATGGAACAGGTGTACAACCCCCGCACCCTGGCTACCCAGGCCTCGCTCAACACGGCACCGCCGATTGCTGATGCCATCGTGGAGGTGCCTGGTGGACCCAAAGCCAAGGATATTTATAAAAATGTTCAGGTGCTGGGCGATTTGAGTGTGGGTGAGTTTGCCCGCACCATGAGCGCCATCACGGCCTGGGTCGCACCCGAACAGGGCTGCACTTATTGCCACAATGCGGCTAATTTCGCAGAAGACAGTGTCTATACCAAAGTCGTTGCGCGCAAGATGCTGCAAATGACGCACAAGGTCAACTCGGGCTGGAAAACACACGTGGCTGAAACAGGCGTTACCTGCTACACCTGCCATCGGGGTAACAATATTCCTAAAGAAGTCTGGTATGCACCGACTGCGCAAAAATCAGCAGGTGGCAATCTGGGCAATGACGCAGGTCAGAACACACCGGCCAAAGCGGCAGGTCTGAGCTCGCTGCCTTACGATCCATTCACGCCTTACTTTCTTGACAGCAAGCCCATTCGGGTCAACGGCAAGGAAGCGCTGGCGATGACAGGAACGTCAGCCAATCGCAGCTCCATCAAGCAGACTGAATACACGTATGCCACGATGATGCACTGGTCAAACTCACTGGGTGTGAACTGCACGTATTGCCACAATACGCAGGCTTTTGCAGCATGGGGTGCCAATGCAACGCCTCAGCGGGCTACAGCCTGGTATGGCATCCGCATGGCACGTGAGTTGAACAACGAATACATGGTGCCGTTGACTGGTGTGTTCCCGCCCAATCGCCTTGGGCCGACGGGTGACGTTGCAAAAGCCAACTGCGCTACGTGCCACCAGGGTGCGTTCAAACCGCTGTATGGTGCGGCCATGGCCAAGCATTACCCCGGAATGCAGGCGCCTGTGGCTTCTGCTGATCCAGCAACAATGCCGGCAATGCCTCAAGCCACCCCAGATGCAGTGCCCGTCAAACCCGAAGTCAAGGCTCAAATCAAGCCTGACAGCGGTGGGGTAGCACTGGTCTCAGCTTCCAAAGCCGAGGTCGCTGCCAAGTAAGCCAGTTCCCAGCACTGAGCCCCCACCGAGCTGAACGCCCGGTGGTGCGCGGTCACCTTTCAGTACGCCGCACATGCTCTCTACCCATCCAGCCACTTCGCCCGTTGTGCCTCCAAGCGCTACGGGTCAGGTGGCTGTTTTTTTGCTGGCAGACATTGAGCCTGTGCACCGGATGTGGGGCTATGCACGCTTTGTGATTCAACGGTTTTTCATGCGCGGTGTTGCTGGGCTGGTATTTTCAAAAGTCATGGGCAGTGGGTTTGAAGGCGGTTTTGGCTTGCGGCCCAGTGGCTCGCGACAAGCGCTGTTTTGTTTATTCGTTGACGAGGCGGCGGCTGACCAGTTTTTGGCCTCGGGCATTGCACACGCCTACGCCAGCCGGTCGCGTGAGTTTTGTACCGCCAAACTTCGTGCATATTCCTGCAAGGGTACCTGGGCGGGGCGGGCCATTGAAGTGACGGCCAGTGTGCCGTCAACGGGCCCGATTGCCACGCTCACCCGTGCGTCCATCAAACCGCTGTCGGCTCGCCGCTTTTGGCGCATGCAGCCGGCCAGCGAGGTCTCGCTCAACCAGGCCAGTGGCTGCCTGCTTGCCACCGGCGTGGGTGAGGCTCCGTTTTTCCGGCAGGCCACCTTCAGCTTGTGGACTGGCGTGGATGCCATGAATGCTTACGCTCGCACGGGTGCGCATCTGGCAGCAATAAAGGCAGCCCATTCAGGCGGTTTCTTTTCTGAATCCATGTTTGTGCGCTTTGTGCCGCTGGGCTTGACCGGCAGCTGGCGTGGCCAGCGCTATGGTTGAACAGGGCCGCTCTTGAGGTATGACAAACGCTGCCTTGCTTAAAACCAGACACGTGATTGTGGTGGGTGCGGGTGTCGGCGGCCTCGTGAGCGCCCTGCTGCTCGCGCACAGTGGCGTGCGCGTCACGCTGGTTGAATCAGCCCCCACACCTGGCGGCAAAATGCGGCAGATCAATGTGGGCGGCGCGCTGATCGATTCCGGCCCGACGGTGTTCACCATGCGCTGGGTATTCGAGCAGATTTTTGCGCAAGTCGGAAGCAGTCTTGCCGATGCCGTCCACCTGGAACCGCTTGACATTTTGTGTCGCCACGCCTGGCGCAGCACCGATCAGCGGCTGGACCTGTTCACCGACGTCAATCGCTCTGCAGATGCCATTGCGCGTTTTAGCTCGCCCGCTGAAGCATTACGCTTTAAAGCTTTTTGCCAGAAGGCCAAAAGTATTTACAACCATCTGGAAGGCCCTTACATACGCTCGTCACGCCCGTCGCTGATGGGTATGGGCACAGACCTTGGTCCCGGCGGACTGGCTGCGCTGGCCAGCCTGGGGCCGTTCGCGTCGCTGTGGCAGTCGCTGGGCCATTACTTTCACGATCCGCGTTTGCGCCAGCTGTTCGGGCGCTACGCCACCTATTGCGGCGCGTCGCCCTGGGCGGCACCTGCCACGCTGATGCTGGTTGCCCATGTGGAGCTGGAAGGTGTCTGGTCAGTGCAGGGCGGTATGCATGCGCTGGCCAAAGCAATCGCGCATCAGGCTGAGTCTCAAGGTGCAACACTGCAATACAGCACATCCTGTAAACGTATTGTGGTGCGCGATGGTCGCGCCTGTGGCGTTGAGCTGGCAAGTGGCGAAATGCTGGACGCTGATGCGGTTGTCTTCAATGGGGACGCCAGCGCGCTGGCGCAAGGCCTGCTGGGCGAAGATGTCCAGCAGGCGGCAAAAAATACACCCTTGAACAAGCGCTCTTTGTCAGCCGTCACCTGGTCTGTCAATACCAGCACATCGGGCTTTCCACTGACAAGACACAACGTATTTTTTGATGATGACTACGCAGCAGAGTTCGATGACATTTTCAAAAAATACAAGCTGCCTGGCCGGGGCACCGTGTATGTGTGCGCGCAAGACCGCACTGATACGGCATCAGGCATTGACGGCAATGAGCGCTTGTTGTGCCTGGTCAATGCGCCTGCGGTGGGCGACCAGAGCGCCGGCCTTAACTTAACCGCATCGGAGATTCAAGCATGCCAGGAGCAAAGCCTCAAACTGCTGGGCCAGTGTGGCCTGACGCTGGATTTGGGTTCGGTAACAGCCCAGTCGGTGGTCACCACACCGACGGACTTCAACCAGCTGTTTCCGGGAACGGGCGGGGCACTGTACGGCCCAGCCTCCCACGGCTGGATGACGCCGTTTCAAAGGCCGGCATCGGCCAGCAAACTGCCGGGGCTGTACCTGGCGGGCGGCAGCGTTCACCCGGGTCCGGGGGTACCGATGGCGGCACTGTCGGGTCAGCTGGCGGCCGCCACCGTGATGGCACACCTGGGGAAGCTTCGCACAACTCCTCGCGGTGTGTGATGGCGCGGTCTCGGGCGGCCTGCTGCGTTACCTTTTTTGCCAATAGCTGGGCTATTGGACTGCAAAATATGCCTTGCATTCTATCCCGATCCGCACCCCACACACTCGCGTAAAGTCATGCGAAGCTTCCCAAACTTCAACCAGGCCGTTGGGCCAGGTGCGTATCTCTGGTGGTATGTCGATGCCATCAGCGACGACGGCCAGCACGCCCTGAGCATCATTGCCTTTGTGGGCAGTGTGTTTTCGCCGTACTACGCCAGAGCGTTCGCCAGGCAAGGTGCCCATGTCAACGCAGACGACCATTGCGCCATCAACGTCGCGCTGTACGGACCCTCTGGCTGCTGGACCATGACCGAGCGCGGGCGCGCCAGCGTGCAGCGCGATGCCGGGCACCTTCGCGTTGGCCCCAGTCACTTGAAGTGGTGCGGGGACCACTTGGCAATCAGTCTGGATGAAATCAGCGTGCCCATCCCCCGGCGGGTGCGCGGCACAGTACGCGTCTATCCTGAAGCCCTGTGTACGTTTTCAGCGGCGCTGGACGATGCAGGCAAACACCGCTGGGGACCGATTGCGCCCTGCGCACGGGTGGAGGTCGATCTGGCCAAACCCGGCGTGCGCTGGCAAGGCCACGCCTATCTGGACAGCAACGAGGGCGACGAGCCCGTGACGGTGCCGTTCAAAACATGGGACTGGTCCCGCGCCCGCATGGCCGATGGCAGCACCGCCGTGATCTACGATGTCACGCAAACAAACAATACCCGCACCCTGCTGGCCGAGCGCTTTAAACCCGATGGCAGCTGGGAGTCTTTTGAGCCCGCCAAAAAACGTGAAGCCTTGCCGGGAACGTTGTGGCGTATTGATCGCGGTGTTCGCGCTGATGCAGGCACGACCAGTCGCGTTCTAGATACCCTGGAAGACACCCCTTTTTACGCCCGGTCGCTGCTGGCAACCCACATGCTGGGCGAGCAGGTCACGGCGGTCCACGAGACCATACAGCCCCAACGCCTGGCCAGCCCGGCTGTGCAGCTGATGCTGCCGTTTCGCATGCCCCGGCGGGCTTGAAAGCTAACACCATGGTTGCCAACGATACCGTCAAGGTTTTACATGTGCTGTCGGCGTGCCTGTTTCTGGGCAACGTCATCGTGAGCGGTACCTGGGCCTTTCTGGCCGAGCGTACGCGTAATTTTGAGGTCATCTCCTTCAGCAACCGGCTGGTCCTGATCACGGACGGTCTGTTTACCCTGACGGGTGCGCTGCTGGTGGTTTACACCGGCTCCCTGATGTCGCACCGCTACGATGGCGCACCGGCCGAAGCGCAGGCGTGGATCAGCTGGTCTTACATGCTGTTTGGTGCGTCGGGGCTGATCTGGGCGCTGGTACTGGTGCCCATCCAGTTGCGCCAGCGCCTGTTGCTCAAACGTGACCAGGCCGTGACAGCTGAGTACGTCAAGCTCTCACGCGTCTGGCAAATCAGCGGAGCGATTGCCACCATCGTGCCGCTGCCGATTGTGTATTTGATGATCATCAAAGGCATTTAGCGGGACTGTCTGCTCATGACGTGTCTATGAAAAGTTCACTGAAAGGCCAAGTGGTACTGATCACCGGCGGCGCATCCGGCATTGGCGCGGCCACGGCCAAAGCCCTGCTGGTACAAGGCGCAGTGCCTGTGCTAATCGACTGCGACAGCGCCAATTTGGCCGCCACCGCTGCCAGCCTGGGTGGTGTTTTGTCGGTATGTCTGGATGTGACTGACTTTGCTGCCTGCCAGGCCGCTGTGGCCACCACGCTGGCAACGCATGGCCGGATTGATGTGGTGTGGGCGAACGCCGGCATTGCCTCATTCGGCCCGCTGCTGCTCACTGATCTGGATGCCTTCAGGCGCTGTGTTGAAGTCAATGTGTTTGGCACGCTTAATATCGTGCGTGCCGCGCTGCCTGCCGTGATGGCCCAGCGGGGTTATGTGCTGGCAACCGCATCCGTGTCCAGCTTTGCGCACACGCCTGCGGTGTCGAGTAACGCCGCGTCCAAGGCCGCCGTTGAAGCCATGTGCAACTGCTGGCGCATTGAGCTGGCCGCGCATGGCGTGGGTGTGGGGCTTGTTTACGCTTCGTGGGTGCAAACCCCGATGGTGACTGAGGGCGACTTGCACCCCGCCTTTGTGCGCCTGAAAAACACCATGCCTGCACCTTTGCGCCGCGCCATTTCAGCAGACGCTGCCGCTGACATGATCGTCTCGGGAATGGTTCAACGCGCCCGCCGTATCTGGGTACCAGGCTGGGTACGCATACTGCACTGGCTGCGCGTGTTGCTCAGCACCCCATTGGCTGAACGCCAGCTGCTGCAAGCCGCTCCTGAGATGGAGAAAATGTTTCTGCAAACCATGGCCACCAGCGGCGTTGAAGCGTCTTCTGTGGCACCGCGTGAGCTGGCACGCAAGCTGACGAGTCAGAAGGCTGACCTGGAATAGGTTGGAATAAACCACTATTGAATGCTATTGAATTGATAGCTTCTGGCGCACGTACCACCTGCCCCTGAGGCATAAAACATATAAAAAATTGTAACTACTCAGCCTCCTGAGCAAACAAGCGACAATTGACAGCAATGCAAACGCCATCAAGCCTAAGCCAACTGAGTCATGCCGAGAAAGATGCACTGATTCTGATGATGCAAGAGCAGATAGCCGCCTTGCA
>JBBRMH010000033.1:0-27496 GCA_038230935.1 Burkholderiales bacterium
GCCTCTGTGGTGCAACCGCCTACCCTGAGCCGCGAAGACCTGGTAGCCGCCATTGACAAGTTTCAGCTGCAACGCGGTACCGCCATCGGTAATGGCATTGTGGTGTCGATGGCCGAGCTGTTCCCGGAGGCGGGCATCGACCTCGCCTCCATGCAGTCTGGCCGGGAGCGCCTGCGCGGCATGTCCATTGACCAGATGGTGAAAGACGGGAAAGAAGGAAAAACAAAAGAGCCTTTTGTGCCGGTAGCGCCCGGCTCCTATACCTCTGCTGCTATCATTTTGTTAACAGACGGCCAAAGCACCACTGGCGTCAACTCGATGGACGCGGCCAAAGTCGCAGCGGATCGCGGCGTGCGAATCTACACCGTGGGCGTTGGCACGGTCGATGGCGAAACCATTGGTTTTGAGGGCTGGTCAATGCGCGTCAAACTCGACGAAGAAACCCTCAAGGGCATCGCCCGCAACACGCAAGCCGAGTATTTTTACGCAGGCACGGCAACCGATCTGAAAAAAGTGTATGAGTCACTCAGCTCACGACTGACCGTGGTTAAAAAAGAAACCGAGATTTCGGGGATTCTGGCACTGCTGGCTGCGGCGCTGGCATTGCTGTCTGCAGGCTTGTCGCTGGCCTGGTTTAACCGGATTCTTTGATCAGGGGCTGTGTGCAAAGCCCAGGAATCTGATGGCATTTCCACATCAATACGATATGTTGTTGATTCGCCTTGGCCGTCAAGGAACTGTCTGCAGCTTCGCGCCTGATCTCTGTCGATCTGAAAACGGAATTAGCCTCCCGTCACAGGTGGAAAAAAAGCCACCTCACACCCCTCAACCAACCCAGCTGCCTCATCGCTCATCACCTGGTTCAGCGCCACACGCACCGACTTGCCGCGCGCCAAGGCAGCGGCGTGTGCCGGGCTGCTGGTGATCAGTTCGTCTCGCAGCAGGGCGAGGGTGGTCGCTGATGTTTCATACACGGCGCTGCCGTGGCCGATGGCTTCGCGGATGGAGGCAAAATATTTGACATTGATTTTCATGATGACACGCTCATGAAACCAGGCTGGCGAATGGCAAATACTGCACCACATCACCCGGTGCAATGGTTTTGCCCGCCGGGTTGTCTATCAGCCCGTCGCCCCAAACGGCGGAGGTCAACACGCCTGAGCTTTGATTGTTGAACAAATCCAGGCCACCTGCTGCATTGCGCTTGACTCTCAGGAATTCCTGGCGTTTATCGGCTCTGGCCCACGTAAAGTCTGCACGGGCTGCTATTGAATCAGGAGCAATGTTATTTGCGCCCTGCAGTTTCAAGATGAATGGGCGCACCAGTAGCAAGAAGGTGACAAAGCTTGAAACAGGGTTGCCGGGCAGGCCTATGAAATGGGCGCTGCCCACCGTGCCATAGGCAAATGGTTTGCCGGGCTTGATAGCTATTTGCCACAAGTTGAGCTGGCCCAGCGCCTGCACCGCGGGTTTGATGTGGTCTTCTTCCCCCACTGACACACCGCCGCTGGTCAAGATCAGGTCGTGCTGCTGGCTGGCACCGTTGAGCGCGGCAACGGTTGCATCAAGTTTGTCAGGCACGATGCCCAGGTCGGTCACGGTGCAGCCCAGGCGCGTCAACAGCGCACGCAAAAAGAAACGGTTGGAGTTGTAAATCGCGCCCGGCTTCATGTCCGCTGGCAGCACGTCACCGGGCATGACCAGCTCGTCCCCGGTTGAAAACAGCGCCACGCGCACCGGTTTGGCCACCTGCAGTTTGTCAAAGCCGATGCTGGCGGCCAGCCCCAGTGATGCGGGACTCAAACGTTCACCGCGCCTGAGCACCACGTCACCCGAAGCCACGTCTTCACCACGGCGGCGAATCCACTGGCCGGGTTTGGGCTGGGTCTGAACACGTACCGTGGGTGCAGCTGCATCTGACGGGCTGGATGCCGTGCAGTCTTCCTGCATAACGACCGTATCGGCACCGGGCGGAATCGGTGCGCCGGTGAATATGCGTGCAGCAGCGTTTGGACCCAGGGGTTGCCCGCTGCTACCGGCTGGAATGCGCTGATTGACTGACAAAACCGTGCTGGTATCCAGCCAGTCAGCAGAGCGCAGCGCGTAACCGTCCATCGAGCTGTTGTCGTGCGCTGGCACATCCATGCCGGACACCACATTTTCTGCCAGCACACGGCCATCAGCGTCAAAGGTAGAGACCTCGTCAAAGCCTGACAGCGGTGAAGCACAGGCCAGCAGCTCAGCCAGCGCCCGATCAAGCGGTTTCAAAGGTGGGCGTCCAGTCTGGGGTGTGGGGGCTGTGCTCATGGCTTGGACTCAATTGGCTTTGGAAGATTGGCTTTTAAAAAAGGCGATTTTCAAACGAATAGGCAAACCGCTCCTGGTTATTCATCAGGTAGTCGGCCACTGCTTGCGCATTGTCCAGGTCCAGCACGGGTCGCAAGGTAGGCTCGGGCAATTGATCGGGTGCGTCGGTGGCAATGGCGACAATAAAGTCATCGTCCATATAGCGCGCTGGTCTGGCTGCATGGCTGGCGCTGGGCGCGCGCCAGACTTCAATTTTTAGCAAATCGCTGTCTTTGAAGCCCTCGACCAGCACCCAGTCCACGCCGTCATACAGCTCGGCAATCAGCTGGTGCACGGTCAGCTCGGACGGTTTTTCAAACTCGCGCAGCAGCGCAAGCCGGTTACTGGAGGCCACCACCACTTCAAAAGCGCCAGCTTCACGATGCCGGAAGGTGTCCTTGCCGGGGTGATCAATATCAAATTTGTGGTGTGCATGCTTGACCACCGACACCCGCAGACCTCTCTTTTTAAGCACAGGAATGAGCTGCTCGACCAGTGTGGTTTTGCCTGAACCTGAATAGCCTGAAAAGCCAACGACATTCATGGGGCAGCTTTCTTCAGTCCAAGTTTACTATTAAATTGATAGCTAATAGCCCACGTAAAGCCTGCCCAGAAGGCCGATTCAATGCACATTTTCAACAATGTACTGTTTGATCAGCGCCACATCGGGCGGCATGAGCCTGACGCGTTTTGGCAAGGCTTCAATGCCCTCGAAACCGGCTGGTCGCGGTGGCAGCTGACCCAGCGCTTCTTCAATGGTTTGGGCAAACTTGATCGGCAGGGCTGTCTCCAGCACCAGCATGGCAATGCCTGGCTGAAGGTGCTCGCGCGCCACCTTCACGCCGTCGGCGGTGTGGGTGTCGATGATGGTGCCCGTCTGCGCATAGACGCTCTGGATGGTGGCCAGCCGGTCGGTGTGCGTACTTTTGCCGCTGGCAAAGCCGTAGGTTGCTGCAGCAGACTGGAACGCAGGAGAAGCACTCAAATCAAAACTTCCCGTGGCGTTGAGCTGGTCATGAAACAACGCCCTGGTTTGCGCGCCGTCGCGGCCTGTCAGGTCAAAGATAAAACGCTCAAAGTTCGATGCTTTGGAAATATCCATTGATGGGCTGGAGGTTTCATGGGTGTCACGGCTTGCCCGAACGCGGTACACGCCGGTGCGAAAGAACTCGTCGAGCACATCGTTCTCGTTGGTGGCCACCACCAGCTGCACAATCGGCAAGCCCATCATGCGGGCGACGTGTCCTGCGCAGACATTGCCGAAGTTGCCTGACGGTACCGTGAAAGATACTTTTTCAGCGCTGGAAGTCGTGGCTTGAAAGTAGCCCGCGAAGTAGTAAACCACCTGCGCCATCAAGCGCGCCCAGTTGATCGAGTTGACCGTACCAATCTTGTACTGGCGCTTGAAGTCCAGATCGTTGGAAACCGCCTTGACAATGTCCTGGCAATCGTCAAACACACCCTCGACTGCGATGTTGTGGATATTTTCGTCCATCAAACTGAACATTTGCGCCTGCTGAAACGGGCTCATGCGGCCATTCGGCGAGGTCATGAAAACGCGCACGCCTTTTTTGCCACGCATCGCGTATTCGGCTGCGCTGCCGGTGTCACCGCTGGTGGCACCAAGAATGTTCAGTTCTTCACCGCGCCGGGCCAGCTCGTACTCAAACAGGTTGCCCAGCAATTGCATGGCCATGTCTTTAAAGGCCAGGGTGGGACCGTTTGACAGGGCTTGCAGATGCAATCCGTTTTCAAGGCGGCGTACCGGCACGATCTCGGGCGTACCAAAGACCGCTTGCGTGTAAGTCTTCTGGCAAATGGCTTTCAGGTCTGCAGCGGGAATATCGTCGATATACAGCGACAGCACTTCAAACGCCAGATCAGCGTAGGGCAAACCGCGCCAGGCGTCCAGCATGGCGGGCGTGACTTGTGGGTAGTGGTCTGGCAGGTACAAGCCGCCATCGGGGGCGAGGCCTTCGAGCAGGATGTCACAGAATTTACGCGGCGCTTTGTCGCCACGGGTAGAGAGATAGTTCATTCGGGGGTGATCAGTAAGACGTTTGGAAAGTAGGTACGAATGCGTGCAGCATCTCTTGTGAGCAGCGTGTATCCCTTGACTGAAGCGTGCGCACCAATAAAAAAATCTGGCAATGTCGCTGTACGCAAACCGCCCGCCTGCCTGTAACTGGCGTGAGCGGTTGCGGCGACAAATGCTATTTCAGAAGACAAAGGATCAAGCCGCAGCCCCAAGTCGGCAATGAAAGCATCTACCGATGATTTTGCGGAGAAATCGCGTGAAATTTCTGAATAGACAATGAGATTAATGGCGAGAAAATCACGCGTGCTTGAGGCGATTAGCTGAGATTGACTCCAGTCAGCCCACTTAACATCATGCTCTTCAATCACGTCAATCAAGACGCTGGAATCTACCAAAATCATCGCATGCAATCGTCGCCACGTGTTTCGCGCAAGATGTCTTCTGTGGACATTTTCAGAATACCGGTGCCGCGCCATTTGAGAAACGGGTTTTCAGCATCAGCAGGCCTTTTAGCCGAAAACATCAATACCTGACCATTCGGCTGCGCCACAAACTCAAGTTCCTGGCCTTGCGTGACATTCATGTGATCGCGCATGGCTTTGGGGATGGTGACTTGACCTTTTACAGTAAGAGCATGAGCCATATCCACTCCTTTTTAAAAGTAATACTTTAATTGTATTACCTATTGAACACAAGAAGATGCCCGAAGACCTGAGCCTGATGCACTTTATACGCAGGTTTTCAAACTTTTTTCTTGATCCAACCTTCTTTTGTAAATACATGAACGCCCTCGTTCGTGTCGCACTCCATTTCACTAATAGTTCCCGGAATGGTTGCCAGCTCGGCTTCGGTAATCCTCAAAAGTTGGAACAGCGCCCAAGCAACAGCTTTTCTGCGATTTTTGATACAGGAAAATGCACTTCCAAGATATTCGTCTGCAGAGGGCAAGGGGTATTTGTTGAAAAATTCCGAGTGCAATGCGGCATCGAAAAGAGAAAGTGCAGCTGCTAATCGCAAGCGCGATTTCATGTCCCAGTGGTTTTTGAAGTCATCTGCGATTTTTTCAACTTCATTTTCACTATCTTTTTGGTCTAGCTTAATTTTCGGAATCAACTGAATCATTGCCAAATACCACTTGGCTGCCTCGAAGAAGGTCATAGTGTTTGGCTTGGGAAGTACATCACTCAGATTCATTTTTTTCTAATCAAGCTCGTAGCAGCAAAGTGAATTTCATTTAAAAGGTTGCGCATGACAACAGGCAATAAAGTCAGACTTGGGCAAAAAGTGTTTAAACCCACGGATTTTTTAGAGCCTTGGTGTCACCATCAAGCCAGCTCTTCCTTGCGGATGCGCGTGATGGGTGCCAGCACCGTGGGCAGTGCCTGCATCTGCGCAAGCGCGTTGTTCATCTTCGCCTCAACGCAATCGTGCGTGAGGATGATGAGGTCTGTCTGGGTCGAGCCAACGCCGCCTACTTCATCGGCCTCGCGCTGCAGTACAGCGTCAATACTGATGTCAAGTGCTGCCAAAATGCCGGTCACGTTGGCCAGCACGCCGGCCTCGTCAGCCACATTCAGACGCAGGTAATAGCTGGTCACGACTTCGCCCATGGCCAATACGGGGGTGTCGCTCATGGCGTCGGGCTGAAACGCCAGGTGCGGCACGCGCTGGGCTGCGTCTGCGGTGTGCAGGCGCGCAATGTCTACCAGGTCGGCACTCACGGCACTGGCGGTTGGCTCGCTGCCTGCGCCTTTGCCGTAGTAGAGGGTGGTGCCCACGGCATCACCGTGCACCATCACGGCGTTCATGGCACCTTCAACATTGGCAATCAAACGCTTGGCCGGGACCAGGCTGGGGTGTACGCGCAGCTCGATGCCCCTGTCGGTCTTTTTGGTAATGCCCAACAGCTTGATGCGGTAGCCCAGTTGCTCGGCGTACCTGATGTCTTGCGCGCCGAGTTGGGTGATGCCTTCGATGTAGGCCTTGTCAAACTGCACCGGCACGCCAAAGGCCATGGCCGACATCAGACTGACTTTGTGAGCCGCGTCCACGCCTTCAATGTCAAAAGTCGGGTCGGCTTCTGCGTAACCCAGGCGTTGCGCTTCTTTCAACACCACGTCAAAGTCCCGACCTTTGTCGCGCATTTCGCTCAGGATGAAGTTGGTGGTGCCGTTGATGATGCCGGCGATCCATTCAATGCGGTTGGCGCTCAGGCCCTCACGCAGTGATTTGATAATCGGTATGCCGCCAGCTACAGCCGCTTCAAAAGCAACCATGACGCCTTTGCGGCTGGCTGCAGCAAAAATCTCGGTGCCATGCACGGCCAGCAGGGCCTTGTTGGCGGTGACCACATGCTTGCCCGCTTCAATGGCTTCAAGCACCAGTTGCCTGGCAATGCCGTAGCCACCAATCAGCTCGACCACGATGTCAATGTCGGGGTTGGCAATCACGGCGCGGGCGTCAGCTACGACCTGTACGTTTGGGCCAACCATGGTTCTGGCTCTGTCGGTGTCCAGATCGGCGACCATTGAAATTTCAATGCCGCGACCAGCACGACGCATGATTTCACTGTGGTTGCGCTGCAATACGTTGAAGACGCCGCTGCCGACGGTACCGATGCCCAAAAGGCCTACCTGAATGGGTTTGAGAGTTGCTTGGTTCATAGTTGTCTGGATATTTATCTTGATCTTCGGTTCGTGGTCTTCAATGTCAATGAGGAGTTTTTGCAGAACACACCAGGCCGCCACTAGCCCTGGCTGTTACGGTAACTTTCAAGAAACTTTGCAATGCGTGAGATGGCCTCACGCAGGTCATCTTCATGCGGCAAAAAGACAATGCGAAAGTGGTCTGGCTGGCTCCAGTTAAAGCCGGTGCCCTGCACCAGCATGACGCGCGTTGCCCTGAGAAGCTCCAGAAAAAACTGCCGGTCATCCGTAATCGGATACATCACCGGGTCGAGCTTGGGGAACATATACAGCGCAGCCACTGGCTTGACACAGCTGACACCCGGAATCGCCGTGATCAGCTCAAAGGCAAGGTCGCGCTGGCGGCGCAGCCGGCCACCTTCACAGGTCAGGTCATTAATACTCTGGTAGCCGCCCAGCGCGGTCTGAATGGCCCACTGCCCCGGCACGTTCGAGCACAGCTTCATGTTTGACAGCATGTTCAGGCCCTCGATGTAGTCACCCGCGGCCCGCTTGTCGCCTGACACGACCAGCCAGCCGGCACGGTAGCCACACGAGCGGTAGCTTTTGCTCAGCGAGTTGAAGGTCAGCGTGAGAACATCACTGGACAAGCTGGCAATCGCCGTGTGTTTGACGTCGTCGTACAGCACCTTGTCATACACCTCGTCAGCCAGAATGACCAGACCATGCTTTCGCGCAATATCCACAAGACCTTTCAACAGGGCATCTGAATACAGCACGCCCGTCGGGTTGTTGGGGTTGATGATCACAATGGCTTTGGTACGCGGTGTGATTTTTGACTGGATGTCTGCCAGGCTGGGCATCCAGCCGTTGGCTTCATCGCAGATGTAATGCACGGGCGTGCCGCCTGACAGACTGGTGGCAGCTGTCCACAGTGGGTAGTCGGGCATGGGCAAAAGCAATTCATCGCCGTTATCGAGCAGCGCGTTGGTAGCCATGGTGATCAGCTCACTGGCCCCATTGCCCAGGTAGATGTCGTCCAGCGTCACGCCCTTGATGCCCTGCTTTTGAGTCTCATGCATGACCGCTTTGCGGGCCGCAAAAATGCCTTTGCTGTCAGAGTAGCCCGCAGAATTGGGCAAATTACGAATCATGTCCTGCTGGATTTCTTCAGGCGCGTCGAAACCAAAAACAGCCAGATTGCCGAGGTTCAGCTTGATGATTTTCTGGCCTTCGTCTTCCATCTGGCGGGCGGCGTCCATGATGGGGCCACGGATGTCATAAAGCACGTTGGACAGTTTGGCGGACTTGGTAATCTGTTTCATGGTTTTTTCTTCAGGAGCCAGGACTTGGGGCCGCGTGCGTTGTGTTGGACTGCGTGTCTTGCCAGACGCTTGAAAAGAGCCAGTGCAGTTACGGGTTTCCGGACGGAACTTATAATTTGACCACATAAAAAGCTGTTTTTCCTGCACCGCAGCTCGCCCTCGCGCCGTTTTACAATGCCCAGCCCGCCTTAAAAAGGCCTCTAAAGGCCTGCAAAGGCTCTCAACATATGAAACTCCAGCCTGATCGTCTCGATGTTCAATCCATTTTGGGTTACGGCCCCGGCTGGGTCGGTCTGGGCAGCCAGGGTGTGGCTGAAAAAATCGAACGCAGCATTGTGATTGGCTCACGGGGTGAGAAATTTGACTGGAACTGCACACGTTTTGACCAGCTCACTGAAGCACACTTTGCCATGCTTGCCGAAACCCGGCCTGAACTCGTTATTTTTGGCAGTGGCACGCGGCTGCGCTTTGCGCCGCCCGCTTTCATGCGAGCCCTGATGCAAAAACGCATCGGCATTGAGACGATGGACACTTTGGCCGCTTGTCGCACTTACAACATTCTGGCGGGCGAAGGGCGGCAGGTGATGGCAGCGCTGCTGATTGAAACGGGGGGATGAAGGCCCTTATCTTTCGGGGTAAAATCTAGGGTTGCTTTAAAAGCTGCGCCTTAAACAGACGCCGGGCAGACGCCGGGCAGACGCCGCAGCTAATTACAACGGCCAATCACAACTACTTTCGTCAGGGTCCCACAAGCATGGCAGTCGTCGTCAATAAACTCCTCCCCGAATTTGAAACGAACGCCACGGGCGGTATCAAGGTTTCCAACCAGTCCCACATCGGCAAGGTTGTGGTTCTGTATTTTTACCCCAAAGACAACACGCCCGGCTGCACCACTGAAGCGATGCAGTTTCGTGACCGCTATAAAGACTTCGTCAAGGCCGGTGCCACGGTGTTCGGCGTGTCCCGCGACAACATGAAGTCACACGATGAGTTCAAGGCAAAACTTGAGCTCCCGTTTGAGCTGATTGCAGACACCGAAGAGAAAATGTGCCACATGTTCGGCGTTGTCAAAAACAAGATCATGTACGGCAAGAAGGTCAAGGGCATTGAGCGCAGCACCTTTTTGATAGCCGCTGACGGCACGCTGGCTGAAGAGTGGCGCGGTTTGAAAGTACCTGGCCATGTGGACGACGTTTTAAAAGCTGTCAAAGCACTTAAAAAAGCTGCATAAGTGGCATTGCCAGCACCCCTGCCAGCCTTTCACAGGAGTTGTGCATAATGAAGCGATGTTGTTGAGTTTTATGACCGTGATCACCAAAAAAGCCGCCTTGGTTTCCAGGCGGCTTTTTAATTTCCGGAATCCATCTGCCAAGGAGTTTTAAGCCCTATGCCCCTGCCCCCTGCCCCGACCAAACGTGCCGCTTTACTTTCCATGGATGCCGTGGAGGCACCACGACGTTCGCCCTTGAAGGCCACGCGAAAAACACAAAGCGCAGCGTCCGCCCCACACGCTGAGATGCCTGACCTGAACGACAGCCGCGCCGCCGTCGGTAGCAGCCCTCATCGCGCTGCTGCACTTGAAGAAAAAGAGCCTTCTATGGCAGTAAACACGGGGACATCCAGCTATAAAAAAGAGAGCACCCGAGAATTCCAGTCGCCTCAGCCGTCTCCCAGGGCCAAAAAAACCAGACACGTCGGCCCGGCCAAGTTGTTTGTACTGGACACCAACGTCCTCATGCATGACCCGATGTGCCTGTTCCGTTTCGAGGAACACGACATCTTTTTGCCCATGATCGTGCTCGAAGAGCTCGATGGACACAAAAAGGGCATGACCGAGGTAGCGCGCAACGCCCGCCAGACCAGCCGTTCGCTCGATGCACTGGCTGGTGCCAAAGACGCTGACATCACGAAAGGCCTGAAGCTGGACACGACCGGTCACCGTGAGGCGGGTGGCTCTTTGCTTTTTCAGACCAAGGCGCTGGACTATTCCCTGCCCACAAGCCTGCCACAGGGCAAAGCCGACAACCAGATTCTGGGGGTGGTCGAGGCATTGCGCAAAGAATACGCGCCACGTGAGGTCGTACTGGTGTCCAAAGACATCAACATGCGCGTCAAGGCCCGTGCCCTGGGCCTGGCAACAGACGACTATCAGAATGACAAGACGCTCGAAGACGGCGATTTGCTCTATTCAGGTGTGCTGGCCCTGCCCGCTGATTTCTGGACGCGGCAAAGCAAAACCATCGAAAGCTGGCAACAGGGCAGCAGCACCTTCTACCGTATCACCGGGCCGATTGTGGCGAGTCTGTTGATCAACCAGTTTGTGTTTTTTGAAGCACCTGGTGAGCCGCCTCTGTATGCACGCGTGACCGAAATCCGCGACAAAACAGCTGTGCTCAAAACCCTGAAAGACTTCAGCCATCTGAAAAATGCAGTCTGGGGCATCACCACCCGCAACCGGGAACAAAACTTTGCCATGAACCTGCTGATGGACCCGGAAGTTGACTTTGTCACGCTGGCGGGCACAGCAGGCAGCGGCAAGACGTTGATGGCACTGGCCAGTGGCCTGACGCAGGTGCTGGACGACCGCCGCTACACCGAAATCATCATGACCCGCGCGACGGTTTCCGTGGGTGAAGACATCGGCTTTTTGCCAGGTACCGAAGAAGAAAAGATGGGCCCGTGGATGGGCGCACTGGACGACAACCTGGAAGTGCTGGGCAAGACTGAAAACGGCTCCGGTGAATGGGGCCGCGCTGCAACCAATGAGCTGATCCGCTCACGCATCAAGGTCAAGAGCATGAACTTCATGCGCGGCCGCACGTTTTTGAACAAATATGTGATCATTGACGAGGCGCAAAACCTGACACCCAAGCAGATGAAAACGCTGATCACGCGTGCAGGGCCGGGCACCAAGATCATTTGTATGGGCAACCTGGCGCAGATTGACACGCCGTATCTGACGGAGGGCTCTTCAGGCATGACCTACGCCGTTGACCGCTTCAAGGGCTGGCCGCATGGTGGGCACATCACGCTGGCGCGCGGTGAGCGCTCGCGCCTTGCTGACTTTGCGAGTGAAGTGCTGTAAACCCCTTACGCCGGAAAAAGCGTAGCCAAAAAAAGCCAGGTCGATGACCTGGCTTTTTTTATCACACCACGCAACGCCGAACCCACCGATAGTCAAACACCGCAGCAACTTACGATCTGCTCAGTGCGGACGGCGGATGTTTGCCAACCCAGCCGGTGGCCTGCTCGTATGCAAAGGCGATCTGCAAGACAGCCAGATCTGCCTGGGCCCTGCCGATGATTTGCATGCCCATGGCCTGCCCGTTGGCGTTAAAACCCACAGGAACACTTGCAACCGGACACCCTGACATCGTGCCTGGAACGACGACCTCCATCCAGCGGTGGTAAGTGTCCATCGGTTTGTGGTTGATGCTGGCAGGCCAGTGCGTGTGCACATCGAAGGCAAACACCTGTGCTGAAGGCAATAAGAGGTAGTCGCACGACCTGAAGAGTTCCCGGACGGCGTGGTACCACGCGCTGCGGGTTGCCATGGCTTTTTGAACCTCCATGGCTGTCAGGCGCAGGCCTTGCTCAACCTCCCAAACGGCCTCCGGCTTGAGCGTGCGGCGTTCTTTCTCAGTCTGATACAGCGTCCCGACCGGCCCCGCAGCGACCTGCCAGTGGCGCAAAACAAGCCAGGCGTCCCACAGTCCTGACATTGAAAAAGCCGGCGATACGTTGTCAACGACACAGCCCAGACCGGTAAAAACTTCAAGGGCGTCTTCGCACAGAGCCATGATGCCCGGGGCCATTTCAAGATGGCCGTCAAAGTCTCCCAGCCAACCCACGCGTACGCCCTTGAAGTCACGATGCAGCGACGCAGTGAACACCGCCGGGTCCTGCTGGATGGACACCGGTACGTCCTCGTCGAATCCGGCCTGAACCGACAGCAGCATGGCCATGTCGGACACAGTCCGGGCCATCGGGCCAGCGGTGCCTAGCTGGTTGGTGAAAACATCTGTTGCTGGCGCACTCGGTACCCGCCCGATCGAAGGTCGCAAGCCAAAGACATTGTTGAAGGCTGCCGGATTGCGTAGAGAGCCCATCATGTCGCTGCCATCAGCCACGGGCAGCATTCGCAAGGCCAGCGCACTGGCCGCACCGCCGCTGCTACCGCCTGCGGTGAGGGACGCGTCGTAGGCGTTGGCAGTCGCACCAAACACCTTGTTGTAAGTCTGGGAGCCCAGCCCAAACTCCGGGGTGTTGGTTTTTCCAATGATGATGGCACCACTGGAACGCATGCGTTGGACTACCAGCGCATCCTGCAACGGCACAAAATCAGCAAATGCAGGCGAGCCAAAGGTCGTCACAATACCGGCTGTGGGAGTCAGGTCCTTGACGGCTTGAGGAAAACCGTGCATCCAGCCCAGGCATTGCCCGTTGGAAAGTTGCACGTCACGCTCGTCAGCCTGAGCCAGCAGCAGTTCGGGCTCAACCCTTGAAACGATAGCGTTAACCTTGGGATTAAATTCATCAATGTGCAGGAGAAAGGCTTGCATCACCTCACGACAAGACCAATGTCGGGACTGGATACCGTGCGCGAGCTCGATCGCACTGGCCTGAACAATCTCTGACACGCCCACCATCACCGGTTTTTTCATCTGATCCTCTTGGTTGAATACGCCCATAAATTGAGACCAGGAATGGGGCACTCCATAAGACTGGCTTCAAGCTACTTTATAGCCTGTTCAAAAGTCCGGGGAAACCCCATGCATCGCATCCATCGCAAGCGCCACAAACGGCTGTATATTGCACTTGCAATCGGTGAAGACCAAAACCAACCCGATCCAACCTCAAGGCGATTGAAAACATGATGAAGATTTTTTGCGCATCAAGCTGGAAAACACGGATTTTTTCGGGCCTCGTTTTTGCCAGTCTCCTGGGCACCAGTTCGCTGACCATGGCTTCCAAAAAAGACGACACGATGCGCTTTGCCTACGACCAGGCGCCTGAAAGTGTTGATCCTTACTTCAATAATGTGCGCATTGGCGTGATCATCGGTGCGAACGTGTGGGACACCCTGATTTACCGTGATCCAGCCACCAGCGAATACAAAGGCTTGCTGGCAAAAAGCTGGAAGCAAATTGATGAACGCGTGCTTGAGTTTGATCTGCGCGAGGGCATCAAATTTCACAACGGTGAAGAGTTTGATGCAGATTCTGTGGTCTATACGCTGAACTTTGTAGCCAACCCCGCCAATAAGGTGATCACGCAGCAAAACGTGAACTGGATCGAAAAGGCTGAAAAAATCAGTAAGTACAAGGTCCGTGTGACAACCAAAAAAGTGTTCCCGGCAGCCATTGAATATCTGGCTGGACCGGTTGTTATCCACCCGGCCAAGTACTACCAGGAAGTCGGTCCAAAAGGCATGAATGCCAAGCCCGTGGGTACCGGGCCATACCGCGTGGTGCAGTACCAGCCCGGCAAGTCGATTTCGCTGGAGCGCAATCCTTCTTATTTCAAGGATTCGCCAAAATCAGCACCGAAAATTGCCAAAATTGACATCCGCTTTATCCCGGATCGTCAAACCCAGATGGCTGAAGTGCTGTCAGGTGGCACTGACTTCATCATGAGCGTACCCAAGGACCAGGCCGAGCAGGCAGCACGCGTACCTGCATTGCAGATGGTCAGCGGTGAGACCATGCGCATCGTCTTCATGCAGATGAACACGATGGATGGCACGCCGGCACCACAGCTCAAGGATATTCGGGTTCGCAAGGCCATCAACTACGCGATAGACCGCGAAGCCATCGCCAAGAACATCGTAGGAACGGGTTCACGCGTCATTCACACCATCTGCTTCCCGTCGCAGTTTGGCTGCACGGACGAGGGAGCCCCGCGCTACAAGTACGACCCGGTGATGGCAAAAAAGCTGCTCGCCGAGGCGGGTTTCCCCAACGGGTTTGAAACAGAAATTGTGGCCTACCGTGAGCGTAATCAGACCGAGGCACTGATCAGCAACCTGGCCGCAGTGGGTATCAAGGCAAAACTGAGCTTTCCCCAATATGCTGCCATGCGTGAAGTCATACGTTCGAACAAGGCGCAACTCACGCACCAGACCTGGGGGTCTTTTTCCGTCAATGATGTCTCTGCATCGACGCCGGTTTATTTTGGGTTTGAAGGCGATGACATCACCCGTGATGCTGAAATTCGCGATCTGCTGGTCAAGGGCAACAACTCAGTGGCTCCCACAACCCGTAAAGCCTATTACAAGACCGCTTTGAGCCTGATTGCCGAACGTGCCTACACCGTTCCCCTCTGGTCGCTGCCAGCTTATTACGTAGCCAACAAGGGGCTCAACTTCAAAGCTTACCCCGATGAAATGGTGCGCTTCTGGGAGATGAGCTGGAAGTAACGACCGATGCTGAGTTACATCCTCAAGCGCGTCACCCTGGCGATCCTGGTGGCGCTGGCTGTATCGGTGATTGCCTTTTTACTGCTGCGCCTGTCGGGTGATCCAGCCATAGCCATTGCAGGTGAAGGCGCTCGCCAAGCGGATATCGAGCTGATTCGCCAGACCTACGGCTTTGACAGACCCTTGCCCGTTCAATACATGGAGTGGCTGGGCAAGGCTCTGCAGGGAGACTTTGGGGATTCGATTTACTTCAAGACCCCGGCAGGCCCCCTGATATTTGCCAAATTGCAGACTACCCTGATGCTCGGTCTGGCATCCCTGGTGTTTGCCTTGCTTGTCTCTGTGCCACTCGGTGTACTTGCAGCCATTTACAAAAACACCTGGATCGACAGGCTGTGCTTGGTCATGGCTGTGGTCGGACAAGCCTTGCCGAATTTCTTTTTTGCATTGCTGTTGATCATGTTTTTCTCGATTTCACTGCAGCTGCTGCCCGTTTCAGGCAGCGACACCTGGCTGCACTTCGTCATGCCCACCATTGCGCTCGGTTATTACGTTGCACCCGCCTTCATGCGGCTCATTCGCGCCGGAATGATTGAGGTGCTGGAAGCTGATTACGTCCGTACCGCGCGCGCCAAGGGTTTGCCTGCAACGACCGTTATCTTCAAGCATGCGCTGCGTAATGCCATCATTCCCGTGGTGGCGCTCACTGCTGTCCAGCTCGGATTTTTGCTCGGTGGCTCGATCGTGATTGAAACGATTTTTGCGCTCGATGGTTTGGGCTATCTGGCTTACCAAAGCATCGCTTTCAAGGATTACCCGGTCATGCAGATCATTGTCCTGCTGCTCTCGGTCATCTATGTGGGTTTGACGCTGGCCGCTGACATCGCCAACGCCTGGCTGGACCCACGCATCCGGATCAGCTGACACATGCCCTCATTTTCTCAACGTCATCTGTGGCGTCGCATGCTGCGCCAACCGGCTTTTGCGATCGGTGCCGGGCTGCTTGTTTTGATCCTGGTGATCGCACTGGCCGCGCCCTGGATTTCACCGCACGACCCGTATGCCCAAGACCTCGTCAACCGCACCGTACCGCCGGTGTGGGATGCGCTTGGCTCGTGGGCTCACCCCCTGGGCACAGACCCGCTGGGCCGCGACTATCTGTCACGCGTGCTTTATGGATCAAGAATTTCGCTGCTTATAGGCTTCAGTGTTGCCGTCATCTCCGGGCTGATCGGTTGCACCATGGGCATGCTGGCCGGCTACTTCGGTGGCAAGACCGATATGCTGGTGACATTTCTGGTGACTACCCGTTTGTCCATGCCCGTTATTTTGGTGGCGCTAGCGACAGTCGCCATCGTAGGCGGGTCGCTGTGGATCGTTATTCTGGTCTTGGGCCTGCTCAAATGGGACCGTTTTGCTGTTGTGATGCGCAGTGCGACGCAACAGGTTCGCTCGCTGGATTACGTGGCAGCAGCACAGGCAGCAGGTGCATCGACACGCCGCATCCTGTTTGGGGAAATATTACCGAATGTGATGCCCCAACTCATCGTAGTGGCGACGCTGGAAGCGGCCAGCGCCATACTGCTGGAGGCAGCTTTGTCATTCCTTGGTCTGGGTGTGCAACCGCCTTTACCTTCCTGGGGCCTGATGATTGCAGAAGCCAAATCCTATATGTTTTTCTCATTCTGGCTGATTGCCATTCCTGGGGGCGCACTGGCTGTACTGATACTTGCGATCAACCTTGCAGGTGATGGCTTGCACGATTTTCTGGCACCACAAGGAAAGTCATGACTGCCGAGCAGATGCATGACCGCATTCTCGACGTGGAAAACCTGTCGGTGGACATAGCCACACCACATGGCACGCTTCACGCGGTGCGGCAGGTCTCGCTGCATGTCAAGCGCGGTGAGACGCTGTGTATTGTGGGTGAGTCAGGCTGCGGCAAGTCCATGACATCGCTGGCCATCATGGGCCTGTTGCCCAAGACAGCTCGCAGAGCCTCAAACCGGTTGGTATTGATGGGTGAAGACCTCAGCCGTGCCAGCCCAAAAAGAGTCAATGCCTTGCGCGGAAGCCATATGGCCATGATCTTTCAGGAGCCCATGACAGCCCTGAATCCGGCTTACACCATCGGCGAGCAGCTGATGGAGTCCTACCTTCATCATCGCAAGAGCAGCAAGACAGAAGCCCGTGATCGTGCGATCGAACTGCTCGGAAAAGTCGGTATCTCGTCGGCCGCAGAGCGACTGGGTCAGTACCCGCATCAGCTCTCTGGCGGGTTGAGGCAACGCGTGATGATTGCCATGGCCCTGATGTGTGGACCAGATTTGCTAGTGGCAGACGAGCCCAGTACAGCCCTGGACGTCACCATACAGGCCCAGATTTTGCGGCTGCTGGCGGACTTGCAAAAAGAGCTGGGTATCGCCATGGTATTGATCACGCATGACCTCGGCGTCGTCGCCCGTATTGCCAACCGTGTGCTCGTCATGTACGCAGGAGAAGTGGTCGAGGAAGGATCAGCGGTCGAATTATTTTCTACACCCCATCATCCGTACACACGAGGACTGCTGCGTTGCATTCCTGTTCCAGGGCGTACTGCTCCAGGTGGAAAGCTGGGTTTGATTCCGGGCACGGTCCCCTCATTGCTAGGTGAGGTAAAGGGCTGCAGTTTCAGGGAGCGCTGTGAATTTGCGCAGCCCAGGTGTGCCGAAATCGTCGACATGCAAAGTGCGCCATCAGGTCAACGCTGGCGCTGCATTCTTGAGGAACTGCCCGTATGAGCGCGCTTTTAGAAGCACACGGGCTCACTCGTACTTTCAAAATGAGCGGGGGCCTGTTTGGTGCAAGCCGCACCCTGCATGCAGTGAACGGTATCGATATCGCTATCAACAAGGGGGACGTGCTTGGAATTGTGGGTGAATCGGGCTGTGGCAAGTCGACACTTGCACGCATACTTCTGGGGCTTACACCGCCAAGCACAGGAACAGTCACGCTTGACGGGCAGGCGATGCACACCATGTCACGTCAGGCATTGGCCCGGCGCGTTCAGCCCGTTTTTCAAGACCCTTACTCGTCTTTGAACCCACGGCGCAGCCTGGCTTCCATCGTTGCACTTCCTCTGGATGTGCAGGGCATGGGAAACGCCGCCGCACGTCGAGTAAAAGCCATCGATATGCTGGAGCGAGTTGGTTTGCCGGCACGCCTTGCTGACCACACCCCCGGGCAGCTGTCGGGTGGTCAGCGCCAGCGCGTGGCCATTGCCCGCGCCCTGGTAATGCGCCCAGAGGTAGTGATCTGCGACGAGCCTACTTCGGCACTCGATGTGTCGGTACAGGCCCAAATACTCAACCTGCTTCTGGACCTGCGTAGCGAGTTCAATTTAACCTATGTGTTCATTAGCCACAACCTGGCGGTGGTCGAACACATCGCGACTGAAGTTGCAGTGATGTACCTCGGCAAGGTGGTTGAACAATCTCCTACTGCAGAGCTGTTCAAACAACCGCGTCACCCTTACACACAGGCGCTGTTGGCGTCGGTTTTGACCCCGGAGCCCGGACTGGGCATTCCCGAAACTGGACTCGGTTTGAGCTTCCCAGACCCGCTTAACCCGCCCACAGGTTGTACTTTTCATCCCCGCTGTCCACAGCGCATGCCTCAATGCATCCATACGGTACCTGCACTCATTGAGCCTGCAGGACCGATGGCCGGTCGGGTAGCCTGCCACCTGCACCCTCTCTCGCCCGTACCTTTCACAAGCCCGATCACAGGACCCGTACCATGACCCGTTCAGACGCTATTCAAGAGGCGCAAGCGCAATTCGATTCCGGCGCATTCCAGCAGACACTGGCGCGTCGGGTAGCTATTCCTACCGAAAGCCAGAATCCTGCGCGTGCTGATGTGCTCACCAGTTACCTCGATACGGAGATGCGTCCCGCCTTCGAGGCCATGGGGTTTGTTTGTCAGACGCTGACCCACCCCAAGGCCAAGGCACCCTTTTTGTTTGTGCAGCGCATTGAAGATACCAGCCTGCCTACAGTCTTTGGTTACGGCCACGGTGATGTGATTCGCGGACTTGAGCCGGAGTGGCTGCAGGGCCTGTCACCCTGGACGCTCGCTGAACGTGATGGCCGATGGTACGGCAGGGGCATCGCGGACAACAAGGGACAACATTCCGTCAACATGCAGGCGATGGCCAACCTGCTGAAAATACGTGGAACACTGGGTTTCAATGCCAAATATCTGATTGAAATGGGTGAAGAGGTCGGCTCGCCTGGTCTGCGGGAGCTCTGCGAGGCGAACCGGGAACTGTTCCACGCTGATGTCATGGTGGCGTCAGACGGCCCTCGCCTGAGCGCAGAGCGCCCCACCGTATTTTTAGGGTCACGCGGAAGCCTTAATTTTGATCTGACGATCGAAGCGCGCAAAGGCGGCGCACACTCCGGCAACTGGGGCGGGCTGATCTCGAACCCTGGTATCCAGCTGGCGCACGCTATCGCCACCATCGTCTCCCCCACTGGTCAGATACGCATTCCGGAATGGGTGCCTAAAGAATTGCCACTGTCCGTTCGGCGTGCATTGGCCGACTGCGAGGTTGACGGTGGGCCGGACGGCCCTGCTATCGAGCCGGAATGGGGAGAAGCTGGTCTGTCTCCTGCAGAGCGGGTTTTCGGCTGGTGTTCATTTGAAGTGCTGGCCTACAAAACTGGCAATCCTGACACGCCAGTGAACGCCATTCCACCCCGTGCGTGGGCGCGCTGCCAGCTCCGTTTTGTGGTGGGAATGAATCCGGACGAGATTATTCCAGCGCTGCGCCGTCATCTGGACCGGCAGGGTTTCCCGATGGTGAAAGTGGTATCGGCGCGCGATGAGATCTTCCATGCCACCCGTATTGATCCAGAAGACGACTGGGTGCAATGGGCCGTCAAGTCCATTGCCAACACCAGCGGAAAAACGCCTGCAGTGCTACCCAACCTGGGGGGCTCCTTGCCAAACGACATCTTTACCGATGTCCTCGGATTGCGTACGGTGTGGATCCCGCACTCCTACCCAGGGTGTTCCCAGCACGCGCCCAACGAGCATCTGCCCCCCGCTGTTCTGCGCGAGGGGTTAAGCATCATGACCGGACTTTACTGGGATTTGGGCGCAGGCAATACGCCACACAAAACCTGACCGATCAACAGCTCAAGGATTTGCACCATGAATGCCCGCTACACCCGTTTTTGCCAGGTTGCAGACCTCGCAGACTCCAAAGATTTCCTGACGCAGATCCGTCATCACCTGCACCAGAACCCCGAGTTATCTTTCAAGGAGGCTGCCACCTCCGAACTGGTGGCTACCCGGTTAATGGAGTGGGGTTATGAAGTCACGCGAAACATTGGCGGACATGGGTTGGTCGGCAGGCTGAAAGTAGGCGCGGGAAGTCGCAGCATCAGCGTGCGGGCTGACATGGATGCCCTGCCCATTCTGGAAGAAAACAAGGTTGCCCACGCCAGCCGTATCCCCGGCACGATGCACGCCTGTGGTCATGATGGACACACCACCATGCTGCTGGGAGCAGCACGCCAGCTCGCCAAAACGCGTCATTTTTCAGGCACTGTCAATCTGGTTTTTCAGCCTGCCGAAGAAGCTGGACGCAACAGTGGCGCGCAACAAATGATTGCAGACGGGCTGTTTGAGCGCTTCCCCTGCGATGCCATATTTGGCCTGCATAACCATCCAGGCTACCCAGTGGGCACATTCATGTTCGGCAGCGGACCGTTCATGTCTGCATCCGACACCGTATTCATCACCATTCACGGCCGCGGTGGCCATGCAGCACGTCCACATCTGGCGGTTGACCCGGTCATGATTGCTGGCAGTCTGGTGATGGCACTGCAAACCGTTGTCTCCCGGAGCATCGATCCCACACAAACTGCCATCATCACTGTCGGGACGCTCAATTCAGGGATTGCACCCAATGTGATTCCAGAAAAAGCCACCATGGGTTTGAGTGTTCGCTCGTTCAACCCGGAGGTACGCAAAAAGCTGCGCGAGCGTATTACCGAGTTGGTGACGCTACATGTGCAAGGTTATGGCGGCACGGTTGAAATCGATTACCAGGAGGGCTATCCGGTGCTGGTCAACAGCGAGGCAGAAACGGTCTTTGCATTGGGTGTTGCCGAGGAGCTGGTGGGCAAGACATGCACCATTTCACCGTTCGGACCTGTCACAGGAAGCGAAGATTTTGCCTACTACCTGCAGCACAAGCCAGGTTGTTTTCTTCGCTTGGGTAATGGCGAAGCAGCACCGATGCTGCACAACGCAAAATATGACTTTGACGACAATAATTTGCCGGTAGGAGCTGCATACTGGACACGGCTTGTGGAGAAGTTCCTAGCCGAGGAAGTCACTGCAGCGTGACAGTTGCCCACATACTGCTCAACATTACGGCTATATGGAAGTTCCGTAAATACGATTGGAAGGCCACTAAAAGCAAAAAAGGACTCTGCAATGTGCATGAACCCTTGAATGTATGAGGCAAATTGGTGGGAGATGCAAGTTTCGAACTTGCGACCCCTGCAGTGTGAATGCAGTGCTCTACCCCTGAGCTAATCTCCCTTCAACGAAGCCTCAGATTATATGCTGGATTTGCGGTGCATCTTGATGCCTACGCTCACATAGCCAATGAAGTGGCGCGCCACACTGTTTTCCCCTTGCTGGCTTTGTCAATATCAGCCAGCAACAGGTCATGCGCAGCACATTCCTGCTCACTGGCCATCAACAGATGCAGCTCAAACTGGCTCAGATCAATGACAGGTAGCGCGTTACCGCTTTGAGTGGTGGTACTGACGTCCATCATCAGGCTGTTTTGGCCACGCGTGAGGTTGATGTACACGTCAGCCAGCAACTCGGCGTCAAGCAGAGCACCGTGCAAGGTGCGGCCCGAGTTATCGACTTCAAGCCTGTCACACAGGGCGTCCAGTGAATTGCGTTTGCCTGGAAACAGCTCTTTGGCCATCATGAGGCTATCAGTGACTTTTTCCACGCAATGCCGGATGGGCCGCTGGCCTATCAACTCCAGCTCCTTGTTTAAAAAGCTGACATCAAACGGTGCGTTGTGAATGATGACTTCAGCGCCGCACAAATACTCCAGCAACTCATCGGCAACAGCTGCGAACTTTGGTTTGTCTTTTAAAAATTCATTGCTGATGCCGTGAACCTTCATCGCGTCTTGATGGCTGTCGCGTTCTGGGTTCAAATAAAAATGCTTGTTGTTGCCTGTGAGTTTGCGCGCGACCATTTCGACGCAGCCGATCTCAATAATGCGGTCCCCGTTTTCGGCAGACAAGCCTGTAGTTTCAGTATCCAGAAAAATTTGGCGCATGAATCAATCGCAGATGGTTTGTGACGAGGCCGTGGTCAATGCAGCTCTTTGGCGTGGTTGATGGTGTATTTGGGGATTTCAATCGTCACATTGGTCTGTGCCAGGAAAGCCTGACAGCTCAGGCGCGAGTTGGGCTCAAGTCCCCAGGCACGGTCAAGCAGGTCGTCTTCGCCTTCGTCCGTTGGGTTAAGTGAGCTGAGCCCTTCACGAACAATGACGTGGCAGGTCGTGCAGGCACAGCTCATGTCGCAAGCGTGCTCAATGTTGATTTTGTTGTCCAGCAGCGCTTCGCAAATTGAGGTGCCAGCCGGGGCCGTGATTTCGGCGCCATTTGGGCAATATTCTGGATGGGGCAGTATTTTGATGGTGGGCATGGTTTTCAGACAGATTCAATGTTTTTACCAGCAAGGGCTTTTTGGATGCCGCGGTTCATGCGCTCGGCTGCAAAAGCCTCCGTACTTTTGGCAAGCGCTTGCGTCGCCGCTTCTATCGCAGCAGCATCACCATGGATTCGGGTATCCGTTAGACCAACTATCAGGCTATCGATCTGTGCGCGCTCGTTGGGGCTGAGCAAATCCGCATCTGCCGCCAGTGCGCTTTGCGTCGCCAGAATCATGCGGTCAGCATCAAGCTGGGCCTCGGCCAAAGCACGTGCCTTCATGTCTTGCTGGGCGGTTGAAAAGCTCTCTTGCAGCATGCGCGCAATCTCGTCATCGGACAAACCATACGAGGGTTTGACATTAATGCGGGCTTGAACGCCGCTGACCTGCTCTTTGGCGTCCACGCTAAGCAAACCGTCAGGGTCCACCGTGAACGTTACGCGGATGCGCGCCGCACCAGCCACCATCGGCGGTATGCCGCGCAGCTCAAAACGTGCCAGACTGCGGCAGTCGGCCACCAGGTCACGCTCACCCTGCACCACATGCAAAACCAGTGCGGTCTGGCCGTCCTGATAAGTCGTGAAGTCCTGCGCCATTGCAGTTGGAATGGTCTGGTTGCGCGGCACGATACGCTCGACCAGCCCACCCATGGTTTCAATGCCCAGCGACAAGGGAATAACATCAAGCAACAGCAAGTCACTGCCGGTGTTGTTGCCCGCCAGCTGGTTGGCAGAAATGGCGGCACCCAGTGCCACGACCTCGTCAGGGTTGAGATTGGTCAAAGGCTCGCGGCCAAAAAAACTGGCCACAGCCTTGCGAACTTGCGGCATTCGGGTGGAACCGCCAACCAGCACCACACCGTCAACCTCACTTTTATCAAGTTTTGCATCGCGCAGCGCCTTGCGTACAGCAGTCAACGTCCGCTGGCTTAGATGCGCTGTTGCGGCTTCAAAATTCTCCGCCTTCATCTCGAAGTTGACGAGCGCCTTGGTAAGCTGAACTGAAAACGGTACTGATCCAGCATTCGACAAAGCTTCCTTGCAAGCCCTGGCTGTCCGTAATAAGGCAGCTTTATCAGTCGGGCTGAGCGTTTGAGCGGCCAGCCCGGCTTTTGCCAAAACCCAGTCCACCAACGCGCGGTCATAGTCGTCACCGCCCAGTGCTGAGTCACCACCTGTGGCTACCACTTCAAACACGCCTTGCGTCAAGCGCAGGATGGAGATATCGAAAGTGCCACCACCTAAGTCATAAATGGCAAAAATGCCCTCACTGCCGTTGTCCAGGCCATAGGCAATGGCAGCCGCTGTAGGCTCGTTGATCAGGCGCAATACATTCAGGCCCGCCAGCTGCGCAGCATCTTTGGTAGCCTGGCGCTGCGCATCATCAAAGTAAGCAGGAACAGTGATCACCGCGCCATAAATATCGTCATCAAAGGTGTCTTCAGCGCGAAAGCGCAATGTGGCCAAAATCTCTGCACTGATCTCGACCGGGCTTTTCTCACCTGCAACAGTTTGCAGTGTGACCATACCCGGCTTGTCATTGAGCTGGTAAGGCAGCTGGGCGCGGTTACCAATGTCGTCGATGCCCCGACCCATCAGACGTTTGACTGACGATATCGTGTTTTGCGGGTCTTGGACTTGTGCAGCCAGTGCATCAAAGCCAATCTGGCGCCGATCTGCGTCAAGGTAGCGTACAACGCTTGGCAAAATCACCCGTCCATCGCTGTCAGGCAAGCACTCGGACACACCGTTACGCACACTGGCCACCAGTGAATGCGTGGTGCCAAGATCAATGCCTATGGCGATTCGCCGCTGGTGCGGCTCAGGCGTCTGGCCGGGTTCGGATATCTGCAGAAGTGCCATGTCTTTTTCTAATAAATCTTAAAGTGCAAGCTGGTCGATGCGTGCATCTACCTCGCTTGCGAAACGTTCTATGAACATCAGTCTTCTGACCAGCTGGGCTGCTGCAGCGAAGTTCTTTTCAGTGTCAAGCGCATGCTCTATTTTTGATAGCAGCTCTCGCCCGCCTTGTCTGACGGTTACAGCTATTTCATCCATATTTTGGAGGGTATCAGCTTCATCAAGGGCTTCACGCCACTCCATTTGCTGCATTAGAAATTCAGCTGGCATGGCGGTGTTGTTTTCAGCCTGTATGGGCGCGTCATTCAACTCGCAGATGTAGCTGGCCCGGCTCAGTGGCTGTTTGAGTCGCTGGTAAGCCTCATTGATACGCACTGACCACTGCATGGCCACACGCTGGGCAGCAGCGCCCTGAGCCGCAAATTTGTCTGGATGGGCCTCGCCCTGAAGCGCTTTCCAGCGAGCATCAATCGCAACCCGGTCTTGTGCAAACTGCACCGGGAGTCCAAACAATTCAAAATCATTGGATTGAAGGTTCATGTCAGTAAAAAGCCGCCAGCACTTGATAAAGTGAGGCGGCCTCCAGAAGAATGCACGCGTTACTGCTCAAACCCGGAAACTTTCGCCGCAACCACAGCGGTCACGCTCGTTGGGGTTGACAAACTTGAAGCCTTCATTCAGACCTTCACGGACAAAGTCGAGCTGTGTGCCGTCAATATAGGCCATGCTTTTTGGGTCCACCAGCACCTTCACACCATTGTCTTCAAAGACCACATCTTCAGGCGCAATTTCATCAGCGTATTCAAGCTTGTAGGCCAGACCCGAGCAACCCGTAGTCCGTACGCCAAGCCGCACACCCACACCCTTGCCGCGCTTGGTCATGTAGCGGGTCACGTGTCGGGCAGCAGCGTTGGTCAAAGTTACAGACATTTAAATCACTCGACGATGTGGTTTCAGTTAGGCGTGCAGGTCTCTTATCAGCAGTTTCAGGCAACAACAGCCTGAGCGTGTTTTTGCTTGTAGTCACTCACAGCGGCTTTGATGGCATCCTCAGCCAAAATGGAGCAGTGAATTTTGACCGGCGGCAGAGCCAGCTCTTCCGCAATGGCGCTGTTTTTGATACTGGCTGCTTCGTCCAGCGTCTTGCCTTTAACCCACTCAGTCACAAGTGAGCTCGAAGCAATGGCAGAGCCGCAACCATAGGTCTTGAAGCGTGCGTCTTCAATCAAACCTGTCAGCGGATTGACCTTGATCTGCAGCTTCATCACGTCACCGCAAGCTGGGGCGCCCACCATGCCGGTGCCTACGGTGTCGTCGCCCTTTTCAAAGGAGCCAACATTGCGGGGGTTTTCGTAGTGGTCCACCACTTTTTCACTGTATGCCATGATATTTACCTCTTAAGTTTGGAACGCTCGGGTTGCGTTCAGGTTAGTGCGCAGCCCACTGGATACTGGAAATATCCACACCATCTTTGAACATTTCCCATAATGGGGAAAGTTCACGCAGTTTGGCCACATTTTCCTTGATCGTGGCGACCGCGTAGTCAATTTCCTCTTCGGTACTCCAGCGGCCAATCGTCATGCGCAGGCTGCTGTGGGCCAACTCGTCGCTGCGACCCAGCGCGCGTAACACATAGCTGGGCTCCAGACTGGCAGATGTGCAGGCGGAGCCGCTGGACACAGCCAGGCCCTTGATGCCCATGATCAAAGACTCGCCTTCAACATAGTTAAAACTCATGTTGAGGTTGTGCGGCACGCGCTTGTCAGCATGGCCATTCAAAAACACTTCTTCAACGTCTTTCAGGCCGGCCAGCATGCGTTCGTGCAGGGCGCGAATACGCTTGTTTTCCTCGTGCATTTCGAGCTTGGCGATGCGGTACGCCTCACCCATACCAACGCACTGATGCGTAGGCAAGGTGCCTGAACGCATACCGCGTTCGTGACCACCGCCGTGCATTTGCGCTTCAAGGCGCACACGTGGCTTGCGACGGACATATAGTGCGCCAATGCCTTTAGGGCCGTAGGTTTTGTGCGATGTCAGACTCATCAGATCAACAGGCAAAGTCGTCAGGTCAATATCGACGCGACCTGTAGCCTGCGCTGCATCAACGTGAAAAATAATGCCTTTTTCACGGCACAGGTTACCAATCGCAGCAATGTCCTGAATCACACCAATTTCGTTGTTAACGAACATCACGCTCACCAGAATCGTGTCCGGGCGAATCGCAGCCTTGAGTACATCCAGATCCAGCAGACCATCGGCCTGCACGTCCAGGTAAGTTGCTTCAAACCCCTGGCGCTCCAGCTCGCGGAAGGTGTCGAGTACAGCTTTGTGCTCGGTCTTCACGGTGATGAGGTGCTTGCCTTTTGTTTTATAGAACTGCGCAGCACCCTTGATAGCCAGATTATTGGACTCGGTCGCACCGCTGGTCCAGACGATCTCACGCGGGTCAGCACCAATCAAATCAGCAATTTGCTCACGCGCTTTTTCAACTGCTGCTTCCGCTTCCCAGCCCCAGGCGTGGCTGCGCGAGGCGGGGTTGCCGAAATGCTCTCGTAACCAGGGAATCATGGCATCCACGACCCGTGGATCACACGGGTTCGTGGAGCTGTAGTCCATATAAATGGGGAAGTGTGGAGTTTCCATGTGGCTGGCTCTAAAAATGGCTACCGGCTGGCAGCTCAATGAAAATAATGCAACGCGCCTGAATCGGCACCAGTGCAGCTCGGAAAAGAAAGTTCCGGGGTCAGCAATCAGGATTTTGAAAAAGCATTGCCCAGGGCAAAAACAGAATTTGGCGCATTCACACGCATGGGTTTGGCCATGGGTGATGTGAAGATGGCTTTTTTCACCATCGGCGTGTTCTCGATAACGACGCCTTTGGCCAGCTGGTCTTCAACCAGTTTTTGCAGAGTTACAGAGTCCAGAAATTCGACCATGCGACTGTTAAGCGAAGCCCATAGCTCATGCGTCATGCAACGCCCACCCTCACCCATACAATTTTCTTTGCCACCGCATTGAGTCGCATCAATCGGCTCATCGACGGAAACAATGATGTCTGCGACGGTGATCTCGGAGGCCTTGCGCCCCAGGGTATAGCCACCGCCGGGGCCACGGGTGGA
>JBBRMH010000034.1:0-27167 GCA_038230935.1 Burkholderiales bacterium
CTCTAAGTCCTCTAGTTAAATCAAACCATGAAGTTCAATCTCGCTCTCATTCTGACCGCACGGGTCCCAGCTAAAATAATTTTTTCTATGGCGTTAATAGCTATGGCCGTGATGCCCGCCGCTGCACAGACCCTGGAGAGTGTGGTCGTCACGTCCTCGCGCTCCGAACAGCGGAGTTTTGATGCGCCAGGCGCTATCTCGTCAGTGGACCGCGAGACGATTGAAGGTGCCGGGCCGCAAGTCAACCTGTCCGAGTCTCTGAGCCGCATTGCGGGCCTCACCATCCTGAATCGCCAGAATTACGCGCAAGACCTGCAAATTTCTATCCGTGGCTTCGGCTCTCGCGCATCGTTTGGCATTCGGGGTATCCGACTGCTCATCGACGGGATTCCGGCCACCACACCGGACGGCCAGGGACAGGGCTCATCCATTAGCCTGACATCGACCGACCGCATTGAGGTCTTGCGCGGCCCACTGGCTCAGTTGTACGGCAACTCGGCAGGCGGCGTGATACAGGCCTTCACGCGAGATGCGCCAGAGACGCCCGAGTTTCTCAGCCAGTTGTACACCGGCACTTACGGCTTGCGCCGCACTGACTGGCAATACGCCGGAAAGGTGGGCCGCTACAGCCTGGTTGCGGACTACAGCACCTTTGACATTGACGGCTACCGTGCTAACAGCCAGACAGAACGCAAGCAGTTCAATGGCAAGCTGCGCTTCGAGCCTAACGAGCAAACCCAGGTCAATGTGGTGTTTAACCGCTTCGACATGCCCCTGGCTCAAGACCCACTGGGCCTGACGGCTGCCCAGCTTGCAGCCGATCCGCAGCAGGCCGGCACCAACGCAGTCAGCACACGGGTGCGCAAAATAACGCTGCAAAACCAGCTCGGAACTTCGGTGAAGTACACACTTGATACCGACCAATCCCTGACCGCACGGGCTTACTACGGCACCCGTGAAAACCTGCAGTACCAAGCCAACAACGCCTGGGTGGGACTCAATCGCGATTACTACGGAGCTGGTCTGCAGTACAACGGGCGGATCCGTATTGGCGGCAGGCCGGTAGAACTGCTGGCGGGCTATGAGTTTGATTACTCGAAAGAGCGACGTCAGGGCGCAAGCGCTATCGGTGGCGAGAAAACGTCAGGCTCACTCACACGTAATGAAAACAACGTGGCGCAAAACAGTGATTTTTTTATACAGGCGACCACCTCAGCGACTGACAATATTTCTGTCGTCACCGGACTACGCTCCAGCAATGTACGATTTATCAGCGACGACTTCTTTCTTAGCGACGGAAACGGCTCGGGCTCGGTTCGTTACAACGCCATCAACCCCGTACTCGGTCTGACCTGGCACGCCAGCGATAACCTGAACTTGTATGCCAATTACGGCAAAGGCCTTGAGACACCAACGCTGGCCGAAGTGGCCTACACCAGCAGCGGCTCAACCACCACAGCGCTCTTCAACCCGCTTTTGAACGCATCCAAAAGCCAACATTACGAGATAGGTGCCAAATGGTTACCTACGCAGCAAAGCAGGCTGGACGTCAACCTGTTCCGGGTCTCATCAAGCGACGAGATCGTGGTGTCCAGCAGCAATTTTGGACGTACGGCTTTCAAGAACGCGCCGGGTACCCGCCGCAATGGTGTTGAAATCTCCGGCAAGGTGCTGCTCCACCCACAGGTTCAGGCCTCGCTGGCAGGATCTTGGATAGACGCGCAGTTCACCCAAGCCTATTTGAGCAACACTGCGGCTGTCAAAGCAGGCAATAAACTCCCTGGCATTCCGGATCGCTTTATTTTCTCCGAGCTGCTGTGGTCGAGCCAATCCCTTGGCGCTCTCAAACCAAAAAGTAACCAGGGAACCCGGGCTGGTCTTGAACTCACAAGCGCCGGCAAAATTTTTGCCAACGATGTGAACACCGCCACTGCCGACGGCTACACCACGCTCAATGCCAAAATCAGCCATGGCTGGGCCGTGGGATCAGCGCTGCTCACAGCTTATGGTCGCGTTGACAATCTGACCAACAAGCGATACGTGGGATCGGTGATCGTGAACCAAGCGGCCAATCAGTTTTACGAACCTGCGCCAGGCCGTAACTGGACGCTGGGGTTGCGGTTGACGATGCCGCTGTAATGGGCACTTGCAATGTGCTTTCTTATCAATCGGCGGTGAAATAAGATTGTTCAGGCAGCTGGCCAGGAACAAGGCAGCGACTTGGCTGTTGAGTTGCAACAGGTGATTTCCTTGCATTCAGACGGGCATCCAGACTATTTTTTGATTACACGCCAGATGAGGAATGTGCAGGTCTAAAATGAGTTGATTTGAGTTGTCTGTACGGGGTGCGGCAGCTTCAAGCCAATGCTATTATTTGGCCGGGTAAATTGATCGCCACAGCGCCCACAGACATTCCGATTCAAAACCTTAAGCTGCCAGCTGGATTCAAGGCAGAAACCTGGTCGACTGGCAATCCAGGTAACCGCGCCATGACGCGCGGCGAGAGTGGCAAAATTTATGTCGGCACGCGCGCTCTGGGTCGTGTCTACGAAATTACCGACAACGGTACCGAGCGTACCAGCCGCGTTGTTGTGGACAAGCTCAACCAGCCTGCCGTCGTCATGCACAAAGGCTCACTGTATGTAATGGCCATCGACAAAGTGCTTCGCTATGACGGTATCGAGAGCAACCCCAATGTGCAACCCGTTGACATGACCGCTGCGTTCAAGTTACCCCCCGAGCAGCACCATAACTGGAAGTACCTGCGCTTCGGTCCGGACGGCAAACTGTACGTCCCGTTTGGAGCGCCCTGCAATATTTGCGAATTGCCCAGCGACGCATACGCCCAGATCCGTCGCTACGATGCCGATGGCTCTAACATGGAAGTGATTGCAACCGGCGTTCGCAACTCAGTGGGTTTTGATTTTCACCCGGTCACCAAAGAGCTTTGGTTTACCAATCACGGGCGCGACTGGATGGGTGACGACAGTCCCGAAGACGGACTCAACAGGCTGAGCAAGGTCGGTCAGAACTTCGGGTTCCCTTACTGCCACACTGGCATCATCGCTGATCCAGACATTAAAAAGGACAAGCCTTGCGAGGGTGTGACCGCGCCGGTACAAAACATGGGCGCTCACACAGCCGTGATGGGCTTGCAGTTCTACACTGGCAATATGTTTCCGGCTGAATACAAAAACGCCATGTTCGTCGCCCGCAAGGGATCGTGGAACCGCACGCAGAAGAGCGGTTATGACGTGGTCATGGTCCACGCTGATGCCGACGGCAAAAACGCCAAAGTAACACCATTCGTCACCGGCTTCAAAGATGACGCGACCGAATCTTTCTGGGGGCGCCCGACATACATGCTGCAAATGCCAGATGGTTCCCTGCTGCTCTCCGATGAGCAACTCGGCGCAATCTACCGCATTTCGTATGCCAAATAATAGATCAATGACTTTCAAAGCAAGCAGGGCACTGGCAGCAGCGGCCCTGCTTTTTTTTCTGGACTGTGGGTGGGCGCAACAACCCGCGCAACTACCGCTGTGTATGGGGTGTCATGGCGCACAGGGCAATTCGCAGATCGCCGCCATTCCCTCGCTGGCCGGACAGCCCAAGGTTTTTATTGAAAACCAGCTGGTGCTGATCCGGGAAGGTCTGCGTGACATTCCACAGATGAAGGGGATGCTTGATGGCCTGAAGGACGCAGAGCTGGTGGCGCTGGCCAACTATTTTTCAGCGCAGACGCCAATACGTGCTTCTGCGCCCGTCAACAGTCTCACCTACCAGCGCGGCAAGGACACTGCCCAGAAAATGATGTGTGCCAACTGCCATTTGCCGGACTACGCCGGACGCCAGCAGATTCCCAGACTGGCCGGCCAGCAGGAGGAATTTCTGATTTATTCGATGAAGCAGTTTCGCGACCACCCCGGACTTGGGCGGGACACGATCATGGCCGCCTCTTTGCACGGACTCAAAGACGGCGATCTGGCTGATCTGGCCCATTTTCTGGCCCATTTTAAATAAGGCTTTGCGGCCAGATTCGCTATAAATTAAGTAGCTGCTCGCGCCCGTATTGAAAGGGCCAGAGCCATTTTCAACCTCAAATCTCCTGACACTTAAAACCGCGTATTGCGCAAGTTTGCCGAACACCTCAGTCCAGCGGCGCGTGCAACCGGGTTTCTTTTGTCACGATACCGCCCCGCTGGCCAATCTCGATGGAGCCATAGCGCTCTCTGAAGCATTCCGGCAGCGGCCGGTCTCCAGCCACCGACAGCCACAGCCGCAGCAGATGCCGCTTCTGGGCCGGCTCTGGCCAGTCGGTAAATCCGGTGCGGTCATGCAGCTGCGAATGGTTATAGACAAACTGCATGTCACCGCTCTGCAGCTGCATGCCGAAATGCAGCTGCGGGTCATTGGCCAGTGCGTCAAACATATCGAGTGCCTCAACGTGCGCAGGGCTCAAGCGCATGGCCCCTTCAAACCGCTGCGCGCTGTCGATGTACTGGCGCTGGTAGAACACCGTCAGGCGGCCTTCATGCCAGCTCAGCGGCGGTATGTTCATCCAGGGTTTGCCGCCTTCGGGCACTTCACCCCGGCGGTCGGTGGCGATGGGGTCAAACAGTTTTTCGAGCAGGTCTGGTCGCAGTTCGCGCATGCGGTTGTAAATGGTCTCGGCACTCACCAGCAAGGAGCGACCGCCTTCTTTCGCCTCGCGGATGCACAATAAACCCACCACGTCAGCGCTGTCTGTGTGAAAAGTCTGGCGCTCGGCGGTTTGGTAGATTCGGGTGTTCGGGTCGCTGGACGATGCACCCAGGTCGCGCACATGCCCCAGAATATGGCCTGTCGCATTCTGTGACCGCGCACTGCCCAGATGTGCGCCGATGCCACAAAAAACCGTGGCGGCAAATTCCTGGCTGTAGCTTGCAACCGGCAAGCCGCGCAACACCTCGATGCCGTTGCCATGCAACAGTTTATTTTGCAGCGCCTTCAGATGGCCTGCGAATGAGCGCAAGGGAAAATCAGCAGCAGTCATCTCACCGATATCCCGGCGCAACGACAGGTAATGCCGCGCTGCCTGTTCCAGGTCGGCAATGTCTGCGGGCGACAGGCGGTACAGCCAGGAGGCCTCATCCGTTGCCATGACGGAGCCGATCCATGCCGCAGGGCTGGTGATTGTTTTGGGAAGGCTTGATATGTTCATGCGCAGATTATCCTCAGGCTTGAATGATTGCATGACTGGAAAAAGGTCTTTGTAACCCGCTGAATCTGGCAGTGCAGTTGAGGCTGTTTAAAAACTCTGGCGCCCTGTTTTGACATCTATTTCAGCCAGCCGCGCCGCCTGAAATACCACATGGGCACCAGTGCGCTGGCCACCATCAATGTCACGGTGTAGGGGTAACTCCAGGGGCCCAGAAACTCCAGCTCGGGGAACTTGAGGTTCATGCCGTACACGCTGGCTATCAAGGTAGGGGGCAGCAAGGCCACGCTGGCGACCGAGAAAATCTTGATGATCTTGTTCTGGTTGATGTTGATAAAACCGACCGTGGCATCCATCAGGAAGTTGATCTTGTCGAACAAAAAGGCGGTGTGCGAGTCCAGTGAGTCAATGTCACGCAGAATCTGCCGCGCTTCTTCAAACTGGTCGGCGCTCAGTATCTTGCTGCGCATCATGAAGCTCAGGGCGCGCCGGGTGTCCATCATGTTGCGGCGGATGCGGCCACTCATGTCTTCGTGCCGTGCAATCGCGCCCAGCACCTCACCGGCCAGCTCATCGGTCATGTTGCCTGCCAGCACCTTGGTGCTGACTTTTTCAAGATCGATGTAAATGCCTTCAAGTGTGTCAGCCGAGTACTCGGCGTCCGCATCAAACAGCTTGAGCAGCACCTCCCGGGCGTCTTCAATCAGCCCGGGCGCCCGGCGGGCGCGCATGCGCAGCAGCCTGAAGACGGGCACGTCCTCGTCGTGGATTGAAAACAGCACACCCTTGCTTTTGAGGTTGTCGTTGACGAGGTTCAAAATAAAAGCCACCCGCACGGTGCGCGGCTCTTCGTCGTCAGCGATCAAAAAATCTGACCGGATGTGCAGCTCGCCGTTATCTTCTTCGTAAAAACGGGCCGACTCCTCGATGTCCTCGTCCATCGCATCTTCAGGAATCGACAGACCGTAATACTGTTTGATCCAGCGCTTTTCATCAAGCGTGGGGGACTCCAGATCAACCCAGATCGGCTGGAACCTGGAGAGCTCTTCGAGCGACTCGATCTCTTCCTGAAACAGCCGGCCATTGGCGAGCGTGAAAATATTGAGCATGGCGGGAGCCTGTCGGTTCAGGGGTCTGCGTGCAGCGCGGCTGGCGGGCTGGGTGCAAGCGGGGGTTGCGGGAGGGGGCTACGCCATCAGCGCCTCCAGCGACGCCCTGCGTCAATCTGCGGTGTTGAAAGCGGGTAAAAAACAGGGTAAAAACCGGGTGATTGTCCTGCTGGTTTCCAAGGATGTCTCCGTAGTCAATCTGCAGCGATTATGGCACCTCGCATCCGATAGAGCTGCCGTGAGCGGTGGCTGATAAAGACCTGCGGCAACAGCATAAAGCGGCCTTTGCCGGGACGCCTGAGTCAAACAGCAGATAAAAACGCGACGCGCTGTGCGTGTCTGACAAACGTCAGCAGAATGGACGCGCACACCAGCAGCAGGTCGCGCTGCATTGTGCAAAAAATTGTATTTTTGGTGCACCGCAAGATTGCATTTATGCCGGATCGGGTGCATAGTAAATCCCAGAGAGTTGCCCCGCCGCCATCTGCAGCTTTGCGGGCAGATGGTTTTTTCCAACCCCGTTCCAGACCAGGAACCGTTCGAGAAGTTTTGAAAAAGGAGTCTCCATGAATCTGACAATCAGCGGCCATCACCTCGAAGTCACTCCAGCACTGCGCGGCTACGTGACCAGCAAACTCGACCGAATCACCCGGCATTTCGACCAGGTCGTCGATGTCAAGGTGTTGTTGACGATAGACAACATGAAGGAAAAGGAAAGACGCCAACGCGCCGAGTGCAATGTGCACGTCAAGGGCCGCGACATCTTCGCTGAAAGTTCACACGCTGATTTGTACGCTGCAGTTGATGAGCTGACCGACAAACTGGACCGCCAGGTGGGTCGCCACAAGACCAAAACACAAGCGCACCACCACGTGACGCCCAAGCGGCAGGACCCGCCCGACGCTTGATACCGCGTTGTGCGTTTGTTATTTGTCCACAGCAGCCGTCGGGTGACCGGCGGCTTTTTTATGGCCGCTTCATGTTGTCTTTACATCCGGTGCCGCCGTAAAGTGCATAATTTGCCGACTACATGACCGCTATGAACCGCCTCTCGCAAATCCTGCCCCCCACCCAAGTCCTGGTCAGCGTCGAAGCGACCAGCAAAAAACGTGCTTTTGAAGAAGCCGGGCTGCTGTTTGAAAACCAGCACGGCCTGAACCGCGCGTTGATCACCGACAGCCTGTTTGCCCGTGAGCGTCTGGGCTCGACCGGGCTGGGACACGGCGTGGCCATTCCGCATGGCCGTATCAAGGGCCTAAAATCGCCCATGGCAGCGGTATTCCAGTTGCAGGTGCCGATTGGCTTTGATGCGCCCGATGAGCAGGCCGTGGCGCTGCTGATTTTTCTGCTGGTACCCGAAGCTGCCACCCAGAAGCACCTTGAAATCCTCTCCGAGATTGCCGAGCTGCTCAGCGACAGCGCGCTGCGCGAGCAGCTCAAGACCAGCACCGACGCCCACGCCCTGCATCATTTGATCGCGTCGTGGCGCTCAGCCCAGCCGGCCAGCTCCTGAGCGGCATTCCCCCTGGCCGTTCATAGCGTAGCCCGCCTGGCATGAAACCGACCGCGATCAGCGCCGATGTCTTGTTTGAAGACCACCGGGCCTCCCTGAAATGGGAGTGGGTGGCAGGGCTTGGCGCATCTGAGCGGCGTTTTGACGAGGTCGCTGTGCGCGCCGCCCGTTCCGGGGCCGATCTGGTCGGCTACCTCAACTACATTCACCCCTACCGCGTGCAGATTCTGGGCGAGCGCGAGGTCGCCTACCTGAGCAATGCCAGCGCCGAAGACTGCGCCCGCCGGGTGTCCCGCATCATCCAGCTCGAACCCCCGGTGCTGGTCATTGCAGACGGGCAGACCGCGCCCGATACATTGCTGGCGCTGTGCGAGCGCGCCCAGCTTCCCATGTTTGCCACGCCTGAATCGGCAGCTTTTGTGATTGATGTGCTGCGCGCCTATTTGTCCAAGCATTTTGCGGACCGCACCTCCATGCACGGCGTGTTCATGGACATTCTGGGCATGGGCGTGATGATCACCGGTGAGTCGGGTCTGGGCAAAAGCGAGCTGGGGCTGGAGCTGATCTCGCGTGGTCACGGCATGGTGGCTGACGATGCGGTGGATTTGTACCGCATCAACCAGACCACGATTGAAGGCCGCTGCCCCGATTTGCTGCAAAACCTGCTGGAGGTGCGTGGCATTGGTTTGCTCGATATCAAGGCGATTTTTGGCGAAACCGCTGTGCGCCGCAAAATGCGCCTGAAAATGATCGTGCATCTGGTGCGCCGCGAAACCCTGGAGCGCGAGTACGAGCGCATTCCGTACGAGCCGCTCACGCAGGACGTGCTGGGTGTTCCCGTGCGCAAGGCGATCATTCAGGTCGAGGCGGGCCGCAACATTGCCGTGCTGGTGGAAGCGGCGGTGCGCAATGCCATTTTGCAGCTGCGCGGCATCGACACTTATCAGGAGTTTGTCGAGCGCCACCGCAAGGCCATGGAGCAGGGTGACTAGAAACCGCTTTTTTGCTATCGAATAAATAGCTGCCGGTGCACGTAAAACATGCCTTTGCACCTGTTTTGGTGCATCAAATCGGCATTGCCAAGATCAAGATGCAGGAAACCTTCAACGCAGAGGCGCAGAGGACCTCAGAGCTTAAGGAAATCGGTTCTTTTATTTTCTCTGCGCAACTCTGCGCAACTCTGCGTTCTCTGCGTCTCTGCGTTGAATGACTTGTCTGCCCTGAGTTTTTGGAATCACACCAAATCAGACATGGTGATGACGCCCGACACCCAGCGCCCGGTTGGGGCAGTTTTCCTTGATGCAGTTTGCGTAAATCGACAGCGAGTGGTCGGCAATCGTGAAGCCCTTGGCTTTGGCAACGGCGTGCTGGCGCTTTTCAATTTCTTCGTCATGAAACTCTTCGACCTTGCTGCAGTCCAGGCACACCAGATGGTCATGGTGCTGGCCTTCGTTGAGTTCAAAAACCGCCTTGCCTGACTCAAAATTGCTGCGGTTGAGCAGCCCCGCCTGTTCAAACTGGGTCAATACCCGATAGACCGTGGCCAGGCCAATGTCCGAACGGTCTTCAAGCAGCACGCGAAACACATCCTCAGCCGTCATGTGGCGCTGCTTGCCTGTCTGGAATATTTCAAGAATCTTCAAGCGCGGCAAAGTCGCCTTCAGGCCCGTGTTTTTAAGCTCGTTGATGTTGTTCATGAAGTTTTTCCCTGAAAAGATGTGGCCTGCTCTTGCAGCCCTCTTTCAGACGCTTGTCCGGACATAAAAAGCGCCTCGCCTGCTTGGCAGCGCTCCGGTGCAGCGCTTTGTCCGACCTGTGCCACAACATACCCAGCCGCTACAATGATCCATCATATCGCTACACACCCTCCCATGACTGCACACCATCACCGCAAGCTCCGTTCAGTGCTTCAGTCAGCCCTCAAATCAGGGCTCAGCTCAACCCTGCTGATTGCCATGGCTTGCATGACTTTGACGGCCTGCAGCAGCCTGGGCTCAACTGCCAGTACGGTCAATCCCGTCAACTGGATCACGCCCTTCAAGGCCGATGTGATCCAAGGCAACTTTGTTTCCAAAGAGCAGGTTGAGGCGCTCAACGTCGGCATGTCACGCTCGCAGACCAAAGACATACTCGGAACGCCCTTGCTCGCCAGTATTTTCCACGAGGCACGCTGGGATTACGTTTTTACCCTGAAGCGGCAAGGCGCAGAGCCGCAAGCCTACAAGTTCACCGTCTTTTTTGAAGGCGACCGGCTGGTACGCTTTGAAGGCGACACCATGCCGAGCGAGGCCGAGTTTTTAACCAAGCTGGACAACAAGCGCAAGCTCGATGCCGTGCCGTCTCTGGAGGCTACCGAGGCGCAACTCAAGGCGTCTGAAAAGCCCTCGCTGACAGCCGCAACGGCCACGGCTGTGGTGCCAGCAGCGCCGCAAACGACTATCTACCCGCCGCTGGAAAGCCCAAAGCAGTGAGCGCCGAACAAGCGTCACAAGCGCGAACGCACCGAATAGCGGTTGCCGGTGCCAGCGGCCGCATGGGTCAGATGCTGATTGAGGCGATTCGCCAAAGCACCGACTGCGTGCTCAGCGGTGCGCTGGATGTTGCCAGCAGCCCGGCCATTGGCCAGGATGCTGCTGCGTTTTCAGGCCATGCCAGCAGCGTGTTGATCCATTCTGATCTGCACGCAGGCTTGAAAGACACTGACGTGCTGATTGATTTCACGCGCCCTGAAGGCACGATGGCCCATCTGGCTGCATGCCGTGCGCTGGGGGTCAAGCTGGTAATTGGCACGACTGGTTTTTCAGAAGCGCAAAAAGCAGAAATTGCAGAAGCCGCCCAGCACATCGCCATCGTGATGGCGCCGAACATGAGTGTCGGCGTGAACGTCACGCTCAAACTGCTGGAGATGGCAGCCAAAGCCTTGAGTACCGGCTATGACATTGAAATCATCGAGGCGCACCATCGCCACAAAATTGATGCGCCTTCCGGCACGGCGCTCAAGATGGGCGAGGTCATCGCCGGTGCGCTGGGTCGTGACCTGAAAGATTGCGCCGTTTATGCGCGCGAAGGCGTCACAGGCGAGCGCGACCCTTCGAGTATCGGTTTTGCCACCATACGCGGTGGCGACATTGTGGGCGACCACACGGTGCTTTTCGCGGGCACTGGCGAGCGCATTGAAATCAGCCACAAGTCCTCCAGCCGCGCCACCTACGCCCAGGGCAGCCTGCGCGCTGCGCGCTTTCTGGCCGCACAAAAGGCTGGGCTGTTCGACATGTTTGACGTGCTCAACCTCAAGGCCTGAAGATACCCATGGGCCTGCCAGGCTTCATCATGCAGGGCGACGCGATTAGCAAAGCGGTTGCGCTGCTGCTGCTGGCCATGTCGGTCGCCAGCTGGGTGGTGATTTTGTGGAAGGCCTGGCTGCTTCAGCGCGCCAGCGGCGACATGGCACGCAGCATTGCCGCTTTCTGGCAGTCCCCGGATGTGGACACCGCCATTGGAAAAATCAAGGCATTTGACCGTGAAGCCCTTGTATTGCCTTTGATCCTTGCTACCAGATTTGAAGCAAGCGCCGTAAAAACCAGCCTGGCTCTGGCGGGCGACAAGGCCCAGCAGCTGACCCGTGTACTGCGCAATGCACTGCACGGCGTGCTGAACAAGCTGCAGTTTGGCCAGGTGCTGCTGGCTACCGTCGGCTCGACTGCCCCTTTTGTGGGCCTGCTGGGCACGGTCTGGGGGATTTACCACGCCCTGACCGCGATTGCCACAGCCGGGCAAATCACCATTGACCGTGTGTCCGGCCCCGTCGGTGAAGCCCTGATCATGACTGCTGCTGGCCTGGCGGTGGCTCTGCCTGCCGTGCTGGCGTACAACATTTTTGGCCGCAGCATTGGCCGCATGGAGGCCGATCTGGAAGGCTTTGCCCGGGACCTGCGCGCGCTGTTGTCCAAAGAGCCCACGCCATGAGCTTTGGCCGCCTGGAACGCAGCAAGGGCAGCCAGCCGATCAGCGAGATCAACGTCACGCCCCTGGTTGATGTGATGCTGGTGTTGCTGGTCATTTTTATCCTCACCGCGCCTTTGCTGGCCTCCTCCATCAAGCTGGACCTGCCCAAGACTGACGCGGCCAAACCGGGCGCAGCCCCCGCCTTTGTGACGCTTGTGATCGACAAAACCGGGCAGGTTTTTCTCAACGACAAGCCCGTCACGCCAGAGGTACTGCGTACCAGCCTCACGCAGACTGCAGCACTTGCCCCTGACACTGAAGTGCAATTACGGGCAGATGAGGCCGTGCCCTACGGCAAGGTGGTGCAGGTGATGGGTGCCGCACAACAGGCCGGGTTGAACCGCATTGGTTTTGTGGCTGAAGCGACCCCGGCATCTCCGTCCGTCAAGCCATAGTCACCATCGCGGCGACTTGAGCTGCCTGCACATGGTTGCAGCGCCTAAAATCTGGTTGTTTAGCAGCAAATAGCTGCCACAAGTTTTTTCGCCTTCCGCCTCCTGCCTCCTGCTTCCTGCTTCCTGCTTCCATTTCCTCCCATGCAAGACAAATACAACCATCTCGACGTTGAGCGCGCCGCCCAAACCCAATGGACTGCCAGCGACGCCTATCGCGTTGAAAACCACGCCAACCCCGATAAACCTCTGGGCAAGTACTACGCGTGCTCCATGCTGCCGTACCCCAGCGGCAAGCTGCACATGGGCCATGTGCGCAACTACACCATCAACGACATGCTCACGCGCTACCTGCGTATGAAGGGCTACAACGTGCTCATGCCCATGGGCTGGGACGCGTTTGGCCTGCCTGCCGAGAACGCCGCCATGAAAAACGGTGTGCCGCCCGCCCAATGGACGTACGACAACATTGCGTATATGAAAAAGCAGATGCAGGGTCTGGGACTGGCCATCGACTGGAGCCGCGAGGTCGCCACCTGCTCGCCTGAGTATTACAAGTGGAACCAGTGGCTGTTTTTGAAAATGCTGGAAAAAGGCATTGCCTACCGCAAGACCCAGGTCGTGAACTGGGACCCGGTGGACATGACCGTTCTGGCCAACGAGCAGGTGATTGACGGCAAAGGCTGGCGCACCGGCGCTACTGTAGAAAAGCGCGAGATTCCCGGTTATTACCTGAAGATCACCGCCTACGCCGAAGAGCTGCTGGGCCAGGTCAAAGACGGCCTGCCAGGCTGGCCAGAGCGCGTCAAGCTGATGCAAGAGAACTGGATTGGCAAGAGCGAAGGCGTGCGCTTTGCGTTCACGCATGACATCAAGAACAGCTCCGGCCAATTGATTGGCGATGGCCGCATGTATGTTTTCACCACCCGTGTTGACACCATCATGGGCGTGACGTTTTGTGCGGTGGCCCCCGAGCACCCGCTGGCTGTGCATGCGGCGCTTGGCAACCCCGGACTCGCTGCCTTCATTGATGAATGCAAGTCGGGCGGCACGACCGAGGCAGAGCTCGCCACACAAGAGAAAAAAGGTATGCGTACGGGCTTGTCTGTCACGCACCCGCTGACGGGCGAGCAGGTTGAGGTCTGGGTGGGCAACTACGTGCTGATGAGCTATGGCGACGGTGCCGTGATGGGTGTGCCTGCGCATGATGAGCGGGATTTTGAGTTTGCGAACAAGTACGGTTTGCCTGTCAAGCAGGTAGTGAGCGGAAAACCAAAGGAGATTCACAAAGAACAACGAATTGCAGATAGTGCAAAAGCGGCGGATCAGGAGTATTCCCAAGGTTGGGTTGAAGCAATATCTGGCGAATATTTTTTCGACTCCAAAAAATGGCAGGACTGGTATGGCGACAAGCAGCAGGGCGTAGCCATCAATTCCGGCAAATATGACGGCCTGACTTTTAAAGCCGCTGTGGATGCCGTGGCCGCTGACCTGATCGCCAAAGGCTTGGGCGAGAAAAAAACCACCTGGCGTTTGCGCGACTGGGGCGTGAGCCGCCAGCGCTACTGGGGCACGCCGATTCCCATCATCCACTGCGCAGAACATGGCGCGGTGCCCGTGCCCGAAAAAGACCTACCCGTGGTGCTGCCGCAAGACTGCGTGCCCGACGGTTCGGGCAACCCGCTGCACAAGCATGAAGGCTTTCACGCGGGCGTGGTGTGCCCGGTGTGCGGCCAGCCTGGCAGGCGCGAGACCGACACCATGGATACGTTTGTCGATAGCTCTTGGTACTACATGCGGTATTGCGATGCGCAGGTGACCACCCGCGCAGGCGACCCTGTCACCACCGATGCCATGGTGGCCGAAGGTGCCAACTACTGGCTGCCCATGGACCAGTACATCGGCGGCATTGAGCACGCGATTTTGCATTTGCTTTACGCCCGTTTCTGGACCAAGGTCATGCGCGACCTGGACCTGATCCAGGTCGATGAGCCGTTTACCAAACTGCTCACGCAAGGCATGGTGCTCAACCATATTTATTCACTTAAAAACGCCAAAGGTGGCATTGAATACTTCTGGCCAACCGAGGTCGAAGACATTCACGGCGACAGCGGCAAGGTCACAACCGCCAGACGCAAAACCGACGGCCTCATCGTGAACTACGACGGCGTAGGCACCATGAGCAAGAGCAAAAACAACGGCGTTGACCCGCAGGACCTGATTGAAAAATACGGCGCTGACACGGCCCGGTTGTACACGATGTTCACCGCACCGCCCGAGGCCACGCTGGAATGGAACGACGCAGGCGTGGAAGGCAGCTACCGCTTTTTGCGCCGGGTGTGGAACTTTGGCCTGAAGCTTCATGCTATGGATTCAATAGCTGGCAGCCCAAGTATTGATTGCCGCAGTGCCGTTTTTGACAAAGAAACCAGAGCGCTGCGGCTGGAGGTACACACGGTTCTCAAGCAGGTTGACTACGACTACCAGCGCATGCAATACAACACCGTGGTGTCGGGCACCATGAAGTTGCTCAACGCACTTGAAGACTTCAAATCCGGCGGCGCGGCCACATCCCATGCTGCACTTCACGAAGGCTTCAGTATTTTGTTGCGCTCCCTGTACCCTTGTGCGCCGCACCTGGCCCATGCGCTCTGGGTTGAGCTGGGTTATGTCAAAGACCACGGTGATTTGCTCGACGCCCCCTGGCCGCAAGTCGATGCTGGGGCGCTGCACCAGGACGAGATTGAACTCATGCTGCAGGTCAACGGTAAGCTGCGCGGCTCGGTCACGGTCAGCGCCACGGCAGACAAGGCAACCATTGAAGCTGCGGCGCTGGCGAGTGAGGCGTTTATCAGGCAGGCAGCAGGTGCGCTGCCCAAAAAAGTCATCGTGGTACCAGGCCGTCTGGTCAACATCGTTGTGTGAAAAAGGCGACCGTGGCGATTAAGGATCAACCCATGCAACGACGCGTTTATCTGGGCTTGCTGGCTTCAAGCGCGGCCCTTGGCCTGGCCGCATGCGGTTTTGAACTGCGCCGCGCGCCAGCGTTTGCTTTCAAAACGCTCTACAGCCCTCTGGGAGAAGCGTCTGCGCTGGGCGTGGCGCTCAAGCGCGCACTGGAGTCTGGCGGCAACGTGCGCGTGGTCAGTGCCCCGAACCTGGCGAATCAGGCCGACGTGATTCTGGAGGTGCTGTTGGACCAGCGCGAAAAAACGGTGGTCGGTCTGACCGCTACCGGGCAGGTGCGGGAGTTTCAGTTGCGTATCCGCTTCAAGTTCAGGCTGCGCACGCCCCAGGGCCGTGAGCTGATTCCCGAGGCAGAAATTCTGCAGCAGCGTGACATCAGCTTCAACGAGTCCGCCGTGCTCGCCAAAGAGGCTGAAGAAGCCCTGCTGTACCGCGACATGCAAAACGACATCGTGCAGCAGATCATGCGGCGTCTGGCCACGGTCAGTATGGACCAGGCCACCGCACCACCCGCCTGAGCACGGTTGTACCGCGAGATTGGTGTGGTTTACAGGATGCGAACGGGCTGTGTACCTTTTTTGGCCTGATAAAAACGGTGCGCCAAAGGTCTGCAGCGCGTAGCCCCTGTAAATAATGCCCCAGAGGCTTGTTTACCCCTGGTGAAAGTTATCTGGCCACGCCCGGCAGACTGCAAAAGCCTTGCATGCCCCACAGTAGCTGGCCCTAGCCGTTCGCATCAAACTCGTTTTTGATAGCGCCTGGCCCGCGTATTTGCTGCCTTGACGGCTCCAAACAGCATGACTTCCAGAAGCCACAATCTGCACACATAATCATGCCCCATGAATACACGATGGAAACCCAGCGTCACGGTTGCAGCGGTGATTTCAAAGGACTTCGACGGTGTCCAGAAGTTTCTGCTGGTAGAAGAAGAAACCCGTGATGGGCTGAAGCTCAACAACCCGGCAGGCCACCTGGACCCCGGCGAAAGCCCGGCGCAGGGCTGCGCGCGCGAAACGCTGGAAGAAACCGCTTTTCACTTCACGCCTACAGACATTGTTGGCGTGTACATGTCGCGTTTTGAGCAGGTCCACAGCGATGGTGTGCTGGACATCACCTACCTGCGGTTTGCGTTTTGCGGCGAGCTGGGTGCCCACGTTGAAGGCCAGCTGCTGGACGTCGGCATTGTGCGCACTGTGTGGCTGACAGCTGACGAGATCCGGGCAAGTAGCGACCGGCACCGCAGCCCGCTGTTGGTCCGCTGCATGGAAGACTACCTCGCCGGACGGCGTTACCCGCTGGACCTGGTCACCACCGACCCATCTGTTTTTGGCGTCTGAGCCAGCTATTTTTTTGATAGCAGCTGGCGCACTGTCTGACTGCACCAGCGCCTGTTTTGGTTGTTTTTTTGGTAACGACTCAGATACCAGGGCATGCGTTTCCGGCGCAAAGACGCTAAAGCGCAAAGAACGCGAAGTAAAAAGACCCGATGAACTGGCTTTGCGAGTTTTTCATCTTTGCGGCCTTGCGTTGGAAGTTCTGTCTGGTCGCCTTGCTGCGTAGTTACGTTTTTTGACTTGGAACTCCAAGCGTGGCGTGCAGCCAGTCGCAAGACAGTCTGACCGGGGACGCGCAAGCCACAAAATGACCTGCCTGTAAGTATAAACCAGCATCGAAATACCAGGCCTGTCCACAGAAAATATGTGTACTTGTGTAAAGCGTACTGGCCGCTTGCCAGCTTTGATGTTTTCAATAACAACAGGAGACTTCCCTTGACTTTCACCGCCCACACCCCATTCCACCGGAACCGCACGACCCTCGCAGGTCTGGCGCTGCTGGCTGCAGCTGGCGTTGCCAGCGCGCAAAGCAGCGTCACCATCTACGGCATTCTTGACGCTTCGGTGCGTTACGCTGATGGCCTGGATGCGGCCTATGCCGGCTCTGCCACGTCCACAACCGCGATCAACAGCGGCGTCAACACCACCAACCGCTGGGGCTTGCGCGGTGCTGAAGACCTCGGCGGCGGGCTGTCCGCCATTTTCAACCTGGAAGGTGGCCTCAATGTAGATACCGGTGCATCGTCGAGTGCCACCAAGCTGTTTGACCGTGCGGCAGTCGTCGGCTTGCGGGGCGACTTTGGCACCGTCACGCTGGGGCGTCAAACCACCGTGCTGGCTGATGCTCTGGCGGGAGTGGACCCACTGAGCTCCCGCTTTGCCAGCTTTAACCCGAACGTTGCCATCGCTGCACTGAGCGCGCCTCGCCTGGCCATCGAGTTTGGGCCTGCGGGTGCTGCAACGGGCTCCTTCCGCCTGGACAATTCTGTCAAGTACCTCGGCAAGTTTGGAGACGTCAGCGTGCGTGTCATGCACGCGCTTGGCGAGCAGGCGGGTAACAACAGCAATCTTTCTTCCACCGGAGTCAGTGCTGCCTATCAGACGGCCAATTACGCAGCCAATCTGGCGTATGCACAGTTTAAAAACGCGACGGGCTTGACGCTCAAAGGCTATTTTGGCGGCGTCAGCGGCATGCTGGGCAGCACCAGGCTTTCCCTGACCTACGGCAGCCACGAGGCTGAAACCACCGTCACAGCCAAAACCCGCAACCGTACGCTGGGTCTGGGTGGCACCATTGCGCTGAATGCCAACATTGACCTGATCCTGAGCCATTACCAGGTCAAGAGAAATCGTACCGCGCTGGTGGACGACGGTTTTAACCGCACCATTGGATTTTTGGAATACAAGCTTTCAAAGCGCTCCAAGGTGTACGCCGAGCTTGACCGGACTGGCTGGAAAAACAACTACCAGGGCGTAGGCCCGAAAAGCAGCGCAACAGGCGTTTCACTGGGTGTGATGCACACGTTCTGAGCCCGTTTTCAAGCCCGCGAACCAGCATGGCGGGCAACACTGCCTGCCATGCTTGCGGGGTCGCACGGGGATAATCACAATGATGCGTGATGTAAAAACCCCCAAACAAAGAATCGTCGTTGGTTTGAGCGGCGGCGTGGACTCGGCGGTCACCGCCTGGTTGCTCAAGCAGCAAGGCCATGAGGTGATCGGCATCTTCATGAAAAACTGGGAGGATGACGACGGCTCAGACTTCTGCTCATCGAACATCGACTTTGTCGATGCAGCCGCCGTGGCAGATGTGATTGGCATCGAGATTGAACATGTCAACTTTGCAGCCGACTACAAAGACCGCGTGTTTGCCGAGTTCTTGCGTGAGTACGAGGCAGGTCGCACGCCCAACCCCGATATTTTGTGCAACGCAGAAATCAAGTTCAAGGCGTTTTTGGACCACGCCATGCGGCTGGGCGCCTCAAGCATAGCCACCGGCCACTACGCGCAGGTGCGGCACAACGAGGCTACGGGCCTGCATGAGCTGCTCAAAGGCCTTGACCCGGCCAAAGACCAGAGCTATTTTCTGCACCGGCTCAACCAGGCGCAGCTGGCCAAAACGCTGTTCCCGGTGGGCGAGTTGAAGAAGACCGAGGTACGCCGGATAGCCGATGAGATTGGCCTGCCGAACGCGAAGAAAAAAGACTCGACCGGCATCTGCTTTATTGGCGAGCGGCCTTTTCGCGAGTTTTTGAACCGCTACATCGCCAAGGCCCCCGGCCTGATCAAAAGCGACAAGGGCCGTGTGCTGGGCGAGCATGTGGGCCTGAGCTTTTATACGCTGGGCCAGCGCCAGGGGCTGGGCATAGGCGGCGTCAAGGCCAAAGGTGCAGAACTCAAAGCCCTGCAGGCAGCTGGCCAGCGCGGCGCGGGCGAGCATACGCCGTGGTTTGTGGCCCGAAAAGACATGGACAGCAACACGCTGTGGGTGGTGCAGGGCCACGACCACCCGTGGCTGCAATCCACCGAGATCAGCGCGCAGGACTGCAGCTGGGTGACCGGCACCGCACCCCTGCCAGGCGAGCTGGCCGCCAAGGCGCGGTACCGGCAGGTGGATGCCGCCTGCCAGCTGCGAAGCGCTACCGGGGCCAGTTGCGAGTTGGTGTTTGCGCAAAACCAGTGGGCCGTGACGCCGGGGCAATCTGCGGTGCTGTATGACGGCGATGTCTGCCTGGGTGGTGGTGTGATTGCCAGCAGCAATGTGCAGAATTTGCTTGCTCAACCTGGCGGGAGAGCCGCATTATTGGCAACCAAATAGCCTTCTCAGGCAGTAAAAACGGGGGTCTGCAGCTACTTTTTTTATAGCACTGAAAACTACCCTGCGCCTTAAAACGCAGTTTCTACATAGGTGTAGATATAGTTCGAGCCCCCGTTGACATTGCCCAACAGGCGCGAGGCACCAAAAATACCCGAGCGGTGTGACACGCCAATGCCGAAATAGGTTTCTTTCAGGGGCCGGTAGCTCAACAGATCGCCCAGACTCACATCAATCGTGGGGTCCAGGCTCAGCAAGATACGGGAGGCCGGTTTGGGGCCGGTGGCGGCGTTGGGGGCCTCGGTGTAGGGCACCCGCTGTGCCAAAGACAAACCCGTCCCCAGCCCCAGACGGGTTTTGACGCGGTCGCTCCATGGGAACCCGGAGTAAAACGCTTTGACCAGCACATCCACTTGCGCGCCGTTGGGCTGCAGGCCACGGTCATTGTGTTGCAGCAGTCCGGCGTAGGCCACCACATCGACCGGCCAGCCATTCAAGCCCTGCACCAGCGTCTTGCCGACCTGCAGACCGGCAATGCTGGTGGCGTTGTTGCTGGCCGTGGACAGGCAGCGCGCGGTGATGATTTTGGCCAGATGACAGCCGTCTTCCGTGGCCTGGCCGTACATCAGCTTGAACCAGGTCGGCGAGCTGGCCCCGGCAACCTCGCGCTTTTGTTGACCGCCAAAGTCGTAGGTGGCACCGACATAAACAGCGGGCAGCACGCGCTTTTGCACGATGGGGCTGTTTTTAATGCTGCCGCTCAGTACCGTGGCAGACACGCCGCCCAGCAGTTGCCAGTTCTGCGTCAGCGCATAGATGCCGTACAGGCCCGCCGACGCATTGGCCCCTGCACCCGGCGCGTAGGCCGCGCGGTTGGCCGTGGCCTCACCGGGCAGCACGCCGTAGTAGTAATTGTTGAGCTTGGCGTCACGCAGGGACAGCGACACGGCAGGGCGCAGTGTCCACGGGCCAGAGCGCCATTCGTAGCTGTAACCCAGCCGGGCTTCACTGCCTTTGCTGGTGTTGGCAGCATCCAACAGCAGTTCGGCCTGCAGCGTGCCCCAGCTCTGGCGGTAGCTGTAGGCCAGACCCACATCGGTCGAGGAACTGCGCATGGCCATGCCGGCCACGCTGGCGGGAATCTTGTTGGCCTGAAAGCCTTCAAGCCGCTTGTCCACAAACAGGTCAAACCGGTGCTCAGGGTTGTCCAGCAGTTTTAACCCGGCCCGGCCTGAATGCAAAAACGCCCGCTCACCTTCATACAGGTACAACGGAGCCAGGTCACCACGGGTGGCTGCGCCTTTGTAGGGCGATGCCTCAATCTGTGTGATGGCCCCCAGAGCGACGCTGCCCGGCGCAGGCAACACATCGGTCGGCGGCTCGTTGATACCGCTGGCCTGTGCTGACGATAAAGCTAAAAGACCCATCGCCAGCAGCGCTGCAGATTGACGGGTGTGGGAGAACAGCGCGTTTTTCATCGTCAGGGCGGCGTTGGGTTTGGGTTGAAAGCTTGCTTTTGGTGGTTGGTCAATTGCAGTGACGGCCCGATGACTGATCATGCCAGCCCATCGCAGACTGCTATCGCAGTCGAATTAAAACGGAATATCGTCATCCATGTCGTCAAAGCCACTGGCGGCTTTGCTGGCCGCAGGAGACTGACGCGGGGCAGCAGCAGGTTCAGCGCGCGGTGCAGAAGGTGCTGATGAGCGGCGCGGGGCTTCGTAGCCGCTCCCCTCATCGCTGCCGCCGGGGCCGCCCATGCCCTGGCGGCTGCCCAGCATCTGCATCTGGTCGGCGCGAATTTCTGTGGTGAATTTTTCCTGACCATCCTTGTCAGTCCACTTGCGGGTGCGCAGGCTACCTTCAACGTACACCTGCGAGCCTTTTTTCAGGTATTGGCCGACGATTTCAGCCAGGCGGCCGCTGAAATTGATGCGGTGCCACTCGGTGGCTTCTTTCATCTCGCCGCTGGCTTTGTCTTTCCAGCGATCCGTGGTGGCAATCGATACATTCGCGATCTGGTCGCCATTCGGGAAACTGCGCATTTCAGGGTCTTTGCCCAGGTTGCCGACGATGATGACTTTATTGACTGAGGCCATGTGGGGTTCTCCAAAGCTTGTGGCTTTAGAGTTTAACTGGCTGGCGAGGTCTGGCCTATCTGTGGCTGTTTTCGCTGCCGCCCGCCCCTTACACTCATTGCACTTCCTGCAACCACCTGAGAACGCCGAACCATGCAAGGGCAACTTTTTACCCAGGACTTCTTAAACCGTGGCGTGCAGGGCACGCCCGCGCATGAGGCATTCACCGACCACGCACTGGCGGCCTTTCGCTCAGGGCTTGAGGGTGTGTTCAAAGGTTTGCACGGTGCTTCTACCATCAACGAAGCGCAGACCGAAAAAGACGTGATCTACAAGGTGCTGGCCTTGCTGGGTTGGGCAGACGACTACATGCCCCAGGTCAACACCGACCGCAAAGGCCGCGAGGCCGTACCCGACGCCCTGCTGTTTGCCAACGCCGATGCCCGCGCTGCCGCACTGGCCGAGCCCAAAGACGACCGCCGCTACCGCCACGGCCTGGCCATTCTGGAGGCCAAACGCTGGCTTCGGCCACTGGACCGGGGCGACGGTCAGGACGTTTTTGACCCCGACGCACCCTCGTCACAAATGCTGCGCTACCTGAGCCGGGTTGACGTGGCCTCAGATCGGGCCATCAAATGGGGCATGCTGACCAACGGCGCAGTGTGGCGGCTGTACTGGCAAGACGCCCGCTCGCGGGCTGAAGAGTTTTTTGAGGTTGACCTGGCTGGTGCGCTGGGCCTGGCGGGGACTCACGGTGATTTTGATGAGATAGAGCCCCACCACGCCTTGCGCCTTTTCTACCTGTTCTTTCAGCGCAGCGCCTTTTTGCCGCAAAGCTGGGACACCTCTGGCCGCACGTTGCACGCCTACGCGCTCAATGAGGCGCGCCTGTATGAAGAAAAAGTCTCACAAGACCTGGGCGCACGGGTGTTTGGTGAAGTTTTTCCGCAGCTGGCCGACGCACTGGCGCGGGGTGACTTGCACGCCGTCACGCAAACAGTGGGTTACGGCCAGTTCAAGCGCCCGCAGTACACCCGCGAGTATCTGGACGAAGTACGCGAAGCCGCGCTGGTGCTGCTGTACCGCCTGCTGTTTTTGTTTTACGCCGAAGACCGCAATTTGCTGCCTGTGAAAGACGAGCGCTATGCAGACTACAGCGTACGGCGGTTGCGGCAAGAGGTTCGCGACAAGGTGGATGCCAAGGGAGCCTTCTCCAGCACCCAGCCCAAAATCTGGCTCGCATTGCGGGGCGTGTTTGGCTTGATCGACAAGGGTGATGACGACATTGGCATGCCGGCCTACAACGGCGGCCTTTTTGACCGCGCCCGAGCGCCTTTGCTGGAGCGCACGCTGGTGCCGGACAAAGTCATGGCGCCCATCATTGATGCGTTGTCACGCCGCACCGAGGATGTGCTGCGCGGCTGGATCAACTACCGTGACCTGTCCGTCTCGCACCTGGGCGGCATTTACGAGCGCCTGCTTGACTACAGCCTGGTGCATGAAGTGCAGGCCAAAGACGACTACAAAGACAAGCCTGAAATCAACCGCCTGACAGCCCAGCCCGCCAGCTTTGCGCGCAAGGTGTCGGGCAGCTACTACACGCATGACGACCTGGTGCGTTTGATCCTGCGTGAGTCCGTGGGCTTGCTGGCCACCGAGCGCCAGCAAGCGTTTGAGGCGCACATCAAAAAGCTCGGCAAGAAGAGCTCGCTCAATCCCGGCGACTGGGACTTGCTGGATTCACTGGACCCCGCTGGCCAGATTCTTGAACTCAAAATTTGCGACCCCGCCATGGGCAGCGGCCACTTTCTGGTGGCGCTGGTGGATTATTTGGCCGACCGTGTGTTGGAAGCGATTGCCACCGCAACCCAGCTGGTGGGTGACCAGCCGTGGGCTGCACACCTCGCAGAGTCTGGTCGCCCGTGGCAAAGCCCCGTATTGCAGCGCATGGCCAGCATTCGCAAAAGCATTAAAACCACTGCCAAAGACCACGGCTGGGCCGTGACCGACGCGCAGCTGGACGACCGCCACATCGTGCGCCGCATGATTTTGAAGAAGACGATTTTTGGTGTTGACAAAAACCCCATGGCGGTTGAGCTGGCCAAAACCGCGCTGTGGCTGCATACCTTTACGGTCGGCGCGCCATTGAGCTTTTTAGACCATCACCTGCGCGTGGGTGACAGCCTGCACGGCGAATACCTGCCAAAAGTTCAGCGTGGCTTGCAAAATTTGGGTGCGTTGCTTTTGCAAAGCGAGTTTGACCGCCTGGCGCTGGCTGCTAAAAATATTGCGCAGGTGGCTGACCTGACCGATGTTGATATTGCTGAGGCTCAGTTGTCAAAACAACTTGCTCAAGAAGCTGCCGCGCAAGTTGCTCCGATTCATACCGTGCTGGACTTTTGGCGTGCGTTGCGCTGGCTGATTCCCGGCTGGCCAGTAGAGAAAGTTGCCAAACTGCCGCCACTGTTCAAGCTGCCGCTTGATGAAAAGCAACGCAAGGCGAAGCTGCAAACGGGGACTTACCCAGAGTACAACGCATTACTGCGCCTGTTGGATCCAAATCACAACCTGGTCACTGTATTGGCTGCAGGCCACCTTGACGGTAAAGACGCTGCCACTTTAGCCGCCAACGACTTGATGGCCAAAGCGCGTGCTTTGGCCAGGCGCGAAACCTTCTTTCACTGGTGGACGAGCTGTCCGACCGTTTTTGGTACCGGCAGCCGGGGCGGCTTTGATGCCGTCATTGGCAACCCGCCGTGGGACCGCATCAAGCTGCAGGAAGTCGAGTGGTTTGCAGAACGCTCGCCCGCCATTGCCGCCCAGCCACGCGCCGCTGACCGCAAACGCATGATTGCTGCGCTGGCTGGGATCAACATGACGCAAACCGCCACCAACACGCCGCCCGTGGTCGATTTGTGGGCACAGTACCAGCAGGCCGTGGCCGGCGCAGAGGCCAATGCCCGGGTGGTGGGCAACGGCAAGCTGGGCAGTGGTGACTACCCGCTGCTGGGCGGTGGCGACGTGAACCTGTACAGCCTGTTTGTCGAACGCGCGCAAGCATTGTGCGCGCCCGATGGGCTGGTGGCGCTGATCACGCCCAGCGGCATTGCTGCAGACAAAGGCGCGGCTGAATTTTTCAGAAGCATCAGCAACACCGGGCGGCTGGGTGCGCTGTTTGATTTTGAAAACCGGAAAGTGTTTTTCCCCGATGTACATGCCAGCTTCAAGTTTTGCGCCTTGGTGTTTGGTGGCTTGCAGCGGATTTTTAAGGAAACGCGATGTGCCTTTTATCTACACAAGTTGGCTGAACTTGATGATCCATCGCGCTCGCTGGTGCTAACGGCGAGCGACTTCAAAGCCGTTAATCCCAACACCGGCGCTGCGCCGATTTTTCGCAGTCGGCGTGATGCAGACATCACGCTCAAGCTCTATGCCAATCATCCGGTGCTCGTCAAGCATGGCAAGGTCAGTGCCTCCACAGGCGTGCAGCCCGACGTGAAAGTATGGCCTGTGAAGTACGTGACGATGTTCCACATGACCAACGACTCGGGCTTGTTTTTGAAAACCAGTGAGCTGCAAGCCCAGGGCTTTAAGCCTGCCTCCATGAACCGCTGGGAACAGGCAGACGGTACCCAAGTCGTGCCGTTGTATGTCGGGCGAATGGTTCATCACTACGATCACCGGCATGCCAGCGTCACGGTAAACGAAGGCAATCTTCAGAACCCAGCGCTAAGTTCTAATCTCTCATCCAGGGCGAAAGCCAGCCCAGACTTGTTTGCCACACCCCAATATTGGGTTGCGCAAGACGCGGTTCCTGTAGCGCAACGGCGAAAGTGGGTGCTTGGTTTTCGCGACATTGCCCGTGCTACCGATGAGCGGACTGTTATCGCTGCAATGATTCCAGTTAGCGCAGCAGGTAACAAGCTGCCCATGCTGTTTCCTGACCACTCGCAAGCCTCAGGCAACTACGCATCGCTTGCACCCCTGTTGCTGGCAAACCTGTGTAGTTTTGCATTCGATTTTATAGCGCGTCAAAAAGTGCAGAGCACGAGTTTGAATTGGTTTATTTTCGAGCAACTCCCCGTCATCACTCCAGTCCGTTTCCAGAACCCGCTCCCCGCCACCTTCGCCCAAGCCATGCGCGCTGCCAAGCTGATGAACGGCCACCACCCGCAACCGACCTTGGCTGACTTTGTGATTCCGCAGGTGCTGGCGCTGACTTACACCGCCCACGACATGGCGCCGTTTGCACGCGACCTGGGTTATGTCGATGCAAAAGGCGAGGTACTGCCGCCGTTTATATGGAACGACGAAGAGCGCCGCACTCGCCTGGCTGCACTCGACGCGCTGTTCTTTTACCTTTACGGCCTGGGCACTGACGATGTTGCCTACATCATGGATACCTTCCCCATCGTGCGTGAGCAAGACATCAAAGCCTTTGGCCGCTACCGCACCAAGGACGACGTTTTGGAGAAACTGGCCATTTTGGCAGCCTGATCTGCTTCCCCAGAAAGATTGGGTATCAAAAGTGCCACCACGGCATTATTTATAAAGGCTGTTAGCTATTTATTTAATAGCAAACTACCTTGTAGAGTGCGGCCCCGCTGGCAGCTTGCCCACACCCCGCGCATTGTGCTCAATGACCACTGTGACCTGCAGAGGGTGGTTTGGCTATGATAGAAGGTTTTGTAGAGTGGGCATCTCTTGAACTCTCCCAACGACGGCAAGTACCTCGCCAACGCCCTGGCTGCCCAGCGAATCAGTATTCGCGGCGCGCGTACGCACAACCTTAAAAACATCGACCTCGACATTCCGCGCAACCAGCTGGTGGTCATCACGGGTTTGAGCGGCTCGGGCAAGTCCTCACTGGCTTTTGACACGCTGTATGCCGAAGGCCAGCGCCGTTATGTTGAAAGCCTGAGCACTTACGCACGGCAGTTTTTGCAGCTGATGGACAAGCCCGATGTGGACATGATTGAAGGGCTGTCACCCGCGATCTCCATCGAGCAGAAAGCCACGTCACACAACCCGCGCTCGACCGTCGGCACTGTCACTGAAATTCACGACTACCTGCGCCTGCTGTTTGCGCGCGCAGGCACCCCGTTTTGCCCGGACCACGACTTGGCGCTGCAGGCGCAAAGTGTCAGCGAGATGGTCGATAGCGTATTGGCCTTGCCTGAAGACACCAAACTGATGGTTCTTGCGCCGGTCGCGCGCGAGAAAAAGGGTGAGTTTGTCGAGCTGTTTGCTGAAATGCAGGCGCAAGGGTATGTGCGCTTTCGGGTCGATGGCACAGCCTATGAGTTTGACGCATTGCCCAAGCTCAAAAAAACCGAAAAACACAACATCGACGTGGTGATTGACCGTATCAAGGTGCGGCCTGACATGCAGCAGCGCCTGGCCGAGAGCTTTGAAGCGGCGCTGCGGCTGGCCGACAGCAAAGCCATTGCACTTGAAATGGACAGCGGCAAAGAGCATCTGTTCAGCGCCAAATTTTCATGTCCGGTGTGCAGTTATTCGCTGGCCGAGATGGAGCCGCGCCTGTTTTCGTTCAACTCGCCTGTCGGTGCCTGCCCAAGCTGCGACGGCCTCGGGCACCGCGAGTTTTTTGATCCGGCGCGGGTCGTGGCCTTCCCGTCCCTGAGCCTGGCCAGTGGTGCCGTCAAGGGCTGGGACCGGCGCAATGGCTACTACTTCTCAATGCTCGAAAGCCTGGCCAGACATTACACGTTTGACATCGACACCGCTTTTGAA
>JBBRMH010000035.1:0-26452 GCA_038230935.1 Burkholderiales bacterium
CATTTCTGCCTCAAAGCCCGCGCGTTGCCAGCAGCCCCTGCCCAGCCGCCCAGGCGTTGATGTCTTCCTTGCGGATGGCTGCAGCCATCAGTCCTGGAAAGGCATCTGGCGTGCAGGCGAACGACGGCACGCCCAGAGCGGCCAGCTTGGTGGCCAGCGCCCTGTCATAGCTCGGTGCGCCTTCGTCGCTCAGCGCCAGCAGGGTGATGAACTGCACGCCCGAGGCCACCAGCTCGGCGGCGCGGCGCAGCAGATTGGCTTCCACGCCACCTTCGTACAAGTCCGAGATCAACACCAAAATCGTATTGCGCGGCTCACGGATGATGCCATGGCAGTAACCCACCGCGCCGTTGATGTCCGTGCCACCGCCCAGCTGCACACCGAACAGCAACTCCACCGGGTCATCGAGCTGCTCGGTCAGGTCCACGATGGCCGTGTCAAACACCACCAGTTTGGTTGCCACAGCGGGTAGCGAGGCCATTACCGCGCCGAAGATGCTTGAATACACCACCGATGCGGCCATGGAGCCGCTCTGGTCAATACACAGCACCACCTCGCGCTGCGGGCTGCGCGACTTGCGGCCATAGCCGATCAACCGCTCAGGCACGATGGTGCGGTAGTCGCTCTGCCAGTGCTTGAGGTTGGCGCGAATGGTACGGTTCCAGTCAATCTCACTGTGGCGCGGGCGGCGGTTGCGCTGGCTGCGGTCAAGCGCACCTGTGACCGCCGAGCGCATGGGTTCTTCCAGCTTTTTTAAGAGCGCATCGACCACCTTGCGCACCACCATGCGGGCTGTGTCTTTGGTGCTGGCCGGAATGACCTGCGACAGCGAAATCAGGCTGGCCACCAGGTGCACATCGGGCTGCACGCTCTCCAGCATTTCAGGCTGCAGCAGCATGTCGCGCAGGTTGAGCCGCTCCAGCGCGTCATGCTGCATGACCTGCACCACCGAGCCGGGAAAGTACTTGCGAATGTCGCCCAGCCAGCGCGCCACACTGGGTGCCGAGCCACCGCGCCCGCCCCGGCGACTGGTGCCCAGGCCGTTCTTGCCGTCAGGATCGTAGAGAGCCGACAGCGCCTGGTCCATCTCGGCGGGTGCGCCCGAGAGCTTGCCACAGCTGCTGTCAGCTTCGCCGCCCAGCACCAGGCGCCAGCGGCGCAGGCGGGCTTCGTCGGGCAGACAGGCGGGGGAAGGCGCAGGGGCCAGGCTCATGGGTTAACTCCGGGAAGGTTTTAGTCAGGCACCGCAAGCGTCTTCAGGCCTCAATGAGCTTTCTCATCCAGTCTGGCAGCGCCTTGGCCTTTTGCGCCGGGAAGTCCACCCAGATCGTGGTGGCCCCGCCTGCTGCGCAAATCACGCCAGGCACGTCAGCCCGCTCCAGCGTACACCAGCTTTCAAATGTGGTGCGGCCGGGGTCGCTGACATACATCTTCACGCGCACATCGCCGGGGTATTCGAGCTGCTTGTAAAAATTGCAGAATGCATTGACGATGACCGGGCCTTCGCCCAGCGGGTCGGGCTTGCAGCCAATGGCGTACATCCAGTCGATACGGGCGGTTTCAAGGTACCTGAAGTACGTGCCGTTGTTCAGGTGGCCCATGGCGTCCATATCGCCCCAGCGGATGGCAATCAGCATGTCGTGGACGAGCTTTTTGACTTCGGGGATTTCAATTTTCATACTCTGATTTTTACACGTCGGCCTCGGTGGCCAGTTCCAGAAACGGGTTGGTGATGCGCAAGGTGCCGCGCACCAGTTGCTGGTGCTGCAGGTCTTCGCTGTAGAGCGTGCTGCAAGCGCCCTGCAGTGCAGCGGCCAGCATCAGGCAATCATAAAAACTGTACTTCAGCTCGTCCTGCAAATCGAGTGCCGAGTGGACCAGTGCAGTGCTGCTGGCGATGCGGTTCATGGGTTGCATGGCAGCGTCGATAAATGCTTTGCAGTCGGCAGCTGGCATGCGCACTGCGAACTTTTTGCGCGCTACATTGGCAAACTCCTGCACAACCTGGTAGCTGATACAGCCAAGGCCAGAGGCCAGGGCAGCTTCAATCAACTGCACCGCTTTGGCACGTTTGCGCGATTCACTAGCCACAAAAGCATAAACAAAAATGTGGGTGTCGAGGAACACCGCGGCATCAGCGCTCATCACGCGCATTGAGCTCGTCACGGCTGAAGGCACGGCCAGCGTCAACCGCAGGCAGCGTTTGCATCACGGCGCGGAACCGCTCCACGGCAGTCTGGCTGCCCTGCCCCTGAACATAGCTGGCCAGCCATTTGCGGAACTCGTCGTTCAGCGTCACGCCCTGCGCGCGCGCCTTCTCACGGGCCTGGTCAATAAGCATGTCGGCAGCAGATAAAGTAATGTTTCGCATCAATTCAGTGTACACGAACGGTGCGCACTGAATTGACTGTAATGTCAACGATGCGCCCTTATGCTGGCAAAAATGCCCGCTACAAACAACACACAGGCTACAGCCTGCAACACAGACGGCCACTGGCCATCCCACACAAAAGAATAAAACAGCGCAAACAGCGTCTCGCTGACGATCAGCTGGCCGCACAGGCTGGCACTCAGGCGCTGGCTGGCGATGTTCCAGAGGATGGTCGCCAGCCAGGCCGAACCCAGGCCAGTTGCTACACAAAGCATAGCGGCCAGCCCAATATCCGGTTGCGCCAGCAGCCCTTTTGCATCAGTGCCCAGGGCCAGCCACAGCACCAGCGCACCCAGGCCGGTGGCCACGCCCAGCCAGTTGGCCCAGGTGGTGGCATTGACTTCGGAGTGCTTTTTGAGCCAGGCCGCGTTCAGCAGGCCAAAAGCCGTCCACAGCACCATCGCCGACAAAGCAAATGCCACACCGTGCCAGAAGTCCGGCACGCCTGAGGCCGAAGCGTTCGGGGCAAGCCCGCCCTGGGTTGCCCGCATCATCAGGCCCAAGCCCAGCAGCGTCAGCAGCAGGCCAGGCAACAAGGCGGCCCAGCGCAAACCGGCGGGTTTGCCGAGCAGCATCATCCACACCGGAATCGTGCCGATGATGAGGCTGGGCACTTCGGTGCCTGCACTGCGTATGGCCACGACCAGCGACAGGTAGTAGCCGGTAAAACCGAGTACGCTCAGGCCGAGCGCTGCCAAAGCCTGCTGGCGCGTAGGCCAGACCGAACGCCGGGCCAGCACCATCAAGGCCAGTGACATCGCACCGTAAAACAAAAACCGGCCCGCCGTGAAGTCAACCGGCGATAAACCGGGCACCATGCGTGGTGCCACAAAACCCATGCCCCACAAAGCCCCAGCGGCCAGCCCGGCCAGAATGCCGGTCAGCATCTTGTCAGCGTGCCTGCTGCCGCTGGCCGCCCCAGGTTCGAGGCCTTCAACCATTGAAAAATACCATGCATGAAACACATTGTTGATGCTGTTGACGCTTTCGGTGGAGCCGCTGGCGGGCACGAACACCTTCAAAAAAGAACGATCGTACTATTTCAATCATTACCCGTTTAAAATCACCTGCAAGATCACCTAAAAGCCGTGCTGGAAGACAATCCAGACTGAAATTCATTATCAGCGAGCCCCACCCCATGAACAACCAAGAAATCCTGGCCAAGTTTGGCCCCCGTGAAGCGATGGAATACGACGTGGTCGTGGTCGGTGGCGGCCCGGGCGGCATGGCCACGGCCATTCGCCTGAAACAGCTGGCGCTTGAAAAAGGCACCGATGTGTCGGTGGTGGTGCTGGAAAAAGGCTCTGAGCCGGGCGCGCATATTTTGAGCGGTGCCGTCATGGACCCGCGCGCTTTGACCGAGCTGTTTCCCAACTGGAAAGAACTTGGCGCGCCTTTGACGCAGCCGGTCACCGGCGATGACGTGCAGTTTCTGACCACCACGGGCACGTTCAACACGCCACAATTTTTGATTCCTTCGTGCCTGCACAACGCGGGCAATTACGTCATCAGTCTGGGCAACCTGACGCGCTGGCTGGGCCAGCAGGCCGAGACGCTCGGCGTGGAAGTGTTTCCGGGTTTTGCAGCCGCAGAAGTGCTGTACAACGACGACAGCTCGGCCAACGGGGGCTTGCCTTCCGTCAAGGGTGTGGCCACGGGCAACCTTGGCATTGGCAAGGACGGCGAGCCTACCGATAGCTTTCAGTTAGGCATGGAGCTGCACGCGAAATACACGATTTTTGCCGAAGGCTCACGCGGCAATCTGGGCAGACAGCTGCTGGCCAAATACAAACTGGACGCGGGCAAAGACCCGCAAACCTACGCTCTTGGCATCAAGGAGCTCTGGGAAATCGACCCGGCCAAAGCCAAGCCTGGCCATGTGGTCCATTCCCTGGGCTGGCCAATGGACAACAAGACGTATGGCGGCGGCTTTTTGTACCACCTGGAGGGCAACAAGGTCACGCTGGGCTTTATCACCGGGCTGGAGTACAGCAACCCGTGGCTGAGCCCGTTTGAAGAAATGCAGCGCTGGAAAACCCACCCGGCCATTCGCCAGTACCTCGAAGGCGGCAAACGCATCAGCTACGGCGCACGGGCCATTACCTGCGGCGGCTTGAACAGCCTGCCTAAAACGGTGTTCCCCGGCGGCGCGCTGGTCGGTTGTGATGCCGGGTTTTTGAATTTTGCGCGCATCAAGGGCAGTCATACCGCGATCAAGACTGGCATGCTGGCGGCGGACGCCGCTTATGCCGCAGTCACCAGTGGTCGCCAGCACGACGAGCTGACGGCCTACCCCGAAGCGTTTGAAACCAGCTGGCTCAAGGAAGAGCTTGAGGCCTCACGCAATACCAAGCAGTGGATGAAAAAGGGGCTGTACCTGTCAAGCGTCATGAACGGCATCGAGCTGTGGCTGCTGCCCAAGCTGGGCATCAAATCGCCACCGTGGACGATTCACTCCACCGTGCCAGACAACGCCAAACTCAAGCTTGCCAAAGACTGCCCGCAAATTGCCTACCCCAAGCCAGACGGCAAATTGACCTTTGACAAGCTCTCCAGCGTGTTCGTCAGCAACACCAATCACGAAGAAAACCAGCCCGCGCATTTGACGCTCAAGGATGCCAGCGTGCCGGTCAACACCAATCTGGCGCTGTACGCTGGGCCGGAAGCGCGTTACTGCCCGGCGGGTGTCTATGAGTATGTGAAAAATGCCGACAACTCAGACCGCCTGCAGATCAACGCGCAAAACTGCGTGCACTGCAAAACCTGCGACATCAAGGACCCGACGCAAAACATTGTCTGGGTCACGCCGGAAGGCGGCGGCGGGCCGAATTATGCGGGGATGTAGAGCTATCCCCTTCGGGAATAACGGTAGCCTATTGACTTGGCTTTGTGAAACAGGCGCCTCCTTGTCCGTTCGCACCAAGCCTGGCCTGTCCTGAGCCAGTCAAAGGCGCCTGCTTCATCAGCCAGGCTTCGACAAGCTCAGCCCGAACGGAAAATCAAGACTTCACAGGGCCTGATCAACAAGCGCGTAAAAAAGGTGCCAGCGCCGCCACGGTTTTAGCCGTTGCGCCCCGGTTGCGTCCGGCAAATGCCAGGTCTGCTGCCATCGCTGCGGCTTGGGCGTTGGCATCAGCCATCAAAGCCTGTGCTGCTTGCAGGCCCTGCGGCAGGTCTGCCACGCGCAGGGCAGCGCCTGTGGCCTCGGCCAATTCAGCAGCTTCGAGAAAATTGAAGGTATGTGGCCCCATCACCACCGGGCAACCGCAGGCCGCCGCTTCGATCAGGTTCTGGCCGCCCAATGGGGCGAAGCTGCCGCCCAGCAGCGCCACATCGCTCAGGGCGTAGTACAGCGCCATTTCACCGAGCGAGTCGCCCAGCCAGATATCGGCTTGCATGGCTTCGTTATTGGATGATGGCCCTAAAGGCGAGCTATTCCAGCTTGAGCGGCGTGACACGCTTAAACCGTGCTGCACGGCCAGTGCCTGCACTTCATCAAAGCGCTGCGGGTGACGCGGCACCACCAGGGCCTTGAAAGCAAATGCTCCTGAATCAATAGCGCCTGGCCCATGATTTTTCTGCCTCAGGGCACTTATTTGCTTGAAAAAATCAGCCTCTTCACCCTCACGCGAGCTCGCAAACATCAACACCGGCTGCCTGAGTGCTGCCCGCCATGCTTTGCCGCAAGCCAGCTGCGCTGCGTCTGGGGTCGCGTCAAACTTGAGGTTGCCCAGCACGGCAGCAGCAGCCACGCCCAGCTGGGCAAAACGCTGGGCGTCGTCGTCGGTCTGGGCCAGCACTTGTGCCAGCGCGCCATAAGCCGGGAAGGACAGCGGCGACATACCCAGAGCCTGCTGCAATGACTTTTCAGACAGTCGGGCGTTGACCAATACCAGCGGCACGGCATGTCGTTGGGCAGCGGCGATGGTGAGCGGCCAGATTTCGGTTTCCATCAGCAGGCCCAGACGCGGCTTGAAGTGGGTGAAAAAGCGCTGCACCACCGCACCGCTGTCCCACGGTTGCCACACCTGCACGTCACCTGGCCGCAACAGTGCCCGGCCCTCGGCGCGACCGGTGGCGGTGCCGTGCGTGAGCAGCAAGCGAAGGCCGGGGTACTGGGTGCGCAGGGTTTTGAGCAAAATGGCAGCGGTGCGCGTTTCACCCAGCGACACCGCATGCACCCACACCAGCTCCGAAGCCGTCTCAGCCGCTTGTGTGTAGCGGCCAAAGCGCTCCTCGATGGTTTCGCTGTAGCCGGGCTCCTTCAAACTGCGACGCGCCAGTTTGCGGCGTAAAAACGGTTGTGCCAGCCACGTCAGCAGCGCATACAAACGAAGCGCCCAGTCACTCATGGACTGACTCCGGCAGCCAGACAGCCCAGCCAGGCTTGCCAGACCGCCTGCACGCTGGGCGCAGGCTGCGCAAACACGCTGACCTGCCGTGTCCCCGTCGGTCCGGTGCGCCAGGCGGTGTCAAAGTTATAAATTTGCACATGTGGCAAATCGAGTGCAACCGCGAGGTGGCTGATGCCGCTGTCAACACCGATGACGCCCGTGCTTGCGGCAAGAACCGGGGCCAGTGCGTTGAGCGCCATCGTGGGCAGCACGATGGGTGCAGGGTCTGGACTTGAGCTGGCACTCGGGCTGGCTGCGTCCCAGGCACCAGCAATAGCCTCGCTGGTCGCCAGTTCGGCGCTATTGCCATGCGCCAGAACAATGCTGTAACCAGCTGCCTTGAAATGCCGGGCCAGCGCGATCCAATGCGCCAGCGGCCACTCTTTGTCTGCACGTGAGGTGCCGTGGATAAAGACCACGCTCTGGCCAGGCCATTGCGTTGCTATGTTTTCAATAGCTTTCTGCCCACGTATTTCCTGCCTCAATGGCACTTTTAACCCGTAATCTGGCAAGCCCGCCAGTCGGTAGCCCAGCGCCTGCGCTGCCAGCGCGCGCGAGCGCTGCACAGCGTGGATGTGCGGCTCCATGCGGATGGCCACATCGGCTAGCCAGCGCGTCGGGGCTTCGTAGCCGGACCCGTCAGTCTGGTTCGCCAGCGCATAGCGTTTGCCGCCGGGTGCCAGCCGGGCCAGCCGTGCCACCAGTGCAGATTTGGTCAGGCCCTGCAGGTCAATCACGGCGTCGTAGGTGGTTTGTTGCAATTGCACCTTGAAGGCCCGCAACGCCATGCGCGTGGTGCTGGCCAGCGGTGCCTTGCGCCAGCGCCGCAAATCGCAAGCCACGACCCGGTTGATGCCCGGACAGAGCGACAGCACCGGGGCAAAAGCAGGCTCGACGACCCAGTCAATTTGCGCGTCAGGCCGTGCGGCCAGAATGTCCTGCACCACCGGCAAGGTGTGTATCACGTCGCCCAGAGATGACAGTTTGACGAGCAGGATTTTCATGGACAGCAGCTAGAGACATTCAACGCGGGTAATTAACGCGGGTATTCAACGCAGAGGCGCAGAGAACGCAGAGCAAGAGGAGTGGGAAAGGAATCAAAAAATAATTTTTTGTTGTGTTCTCTGCGAACCTCTGCGTCCTCTGCGCCTCTGCGATGAAGGTATTTGGTGCCCGAATCAATGGGCTGCAGCACCCACGTGTGCATCAGGTTTCACACTGCGCAGCAACGCCAGCATGTCGGCCTCAATGCGCTCCAGCGCCTGCTGGGTGTGCCCCTCAAAACGCAGTACCAGCACCGGCGTGGTGTTGGAGGCGCGGATCAGGCCAAAACCATCGGGCCAGTCCACACGTACGCCGTCAATCGTGTTGATAACAGCAGGCTCGGGAAAGTGCACAGTCTTGACAAGCGCCGCCACCACGGTGTGCTGCTCGCCTTCCTTGCAAGGCACATTCAGCTCGGGCGTGCTGAAGCTGGTCGGCAGGCTGTTGAGCAACACGCCTGCATCGGGCACGCGGCTGACGATCTCCAGCAGGCGCGCACCGGCATAGGTGCCGTCGTCAAAGCCGTACCAGCGCTCCTTGAAAAAGATATGCCCGCTCATCTCGCCCCCGAGCGGGGAGTTGACTTCTTTCATCTTGGCCTTGATCAGCGAATGCCCGGTTTTATACATCAGCGGCACGCCGCCGGCAGCCACAATCTCGGGGGCCAGGCGCTGGGAGCACTTCACATCAAACAAAATAGTGCCGCCTGGCACGCGGCTGAGCACGTCACGCGCAAAGAGCATCATTTGACGGTCGGGGTAGATGTTCTGGCCGTCTTTGGTCACGATGCCGAGCCGGTCGCCGTCGCCATCAAAAGCCAGGCCGAGTTCTGCGTCAGTCGTTTTCAGGGCTTCAATCAAATCGCACAGGTTTTCAGGTTTGCTGGGGTCGGGGTGGTGGTTGGGAAAGTTGCCATCGACCTCGCTGAACAGCTCGGTTACCTCACAGCCCAGCGCGCGAAAAATCGCCGGGGCCGACGCGCCCGCAATGCCGTTGCCCGAGTCAACCACGATTTTCATGGGGCGCGACAGCTTGATGCCGCCGACGATGCGTTCACGGTAAGCCGCCTCGACATTGACGTCGCTAACCGTGCCCGGCGTGGCAGCAACCGCCCAGCTTTCAGACGCCATGATCTGGCGCAGCGCCTGAATCTCTTCGCCATAGATCGCCCGCCCGGCCAGCACCATCTTGAAGCCGTTGTAGTCCTTGGGGTTGTGGCTGCCAGTGACCTGAATGCCAGACGTGGCCAGGGTGTTAGCCGCAAAGTACAACATCGGCGTGGTGACCATGCCGACATTGATCACGTTGATACCGCTGGCGGCCAGGCCCCGCACCAATGCCGCAGCCAACGACGGCCCGCTCAGGCGACCGTCACGCCCGACCGCTACGGTTTTTTCACCCTCGGCCAGCGCCCGGCTGCCGAACGCTTTGCCCAGCCCAAAGGCCAGGTCTTCGTTAATGGTGGACGGCACCACGCCGCGAATGTCGTAAGCCTTGAAGATGGATGCGTTGAGCTGCATGACGTGTCCTTGATGTGTAACGACTAAAAGGAGCCCGATTGTAAGTGGCCCGCCCGGGCATGACGTGTCCGAAAACGGCTAGTCAAAGTCGCGCGCGCAGGTAAGATCAATTACATGAAAGCGCTGGAACTCAACCCATCAGGCGACGCCTGTTACGCCGCCATGAAGGTGCGGGACGCACGCTTTGACGGCTGCTTTTTCACAGGCGTCACGTCTACCGGCATTTACTGCCGCCCGGTGTGCAGCGTCAAGGCGCCAAAACGCGAGAACTGCCGCTTTTTTAGCCATGCGGCACAGGCTGAAAGCGCGGGCTTTCGACCTTGCCTGCGCTGCCGGCCCGAGCTGGCACCGCACTCGGTGGTGTGGACGGTTCAGGATGCGTCCTACATATTGGCGCACCAGGCGGCACGGCTGCTGGATGAACCTGAAAGCTGGTCAGACAATGCGCCGTCCGCCCGACAGCTCGCTTTGAAACTCGGTATCAGCGACCGGCACCTGCGGCGTATTTTTGAAGCGCAGTTTGGCGTGTCACCGCTGCAGTATTTGCAAACCCGCCGCCTGCACACTGCAAAGCAACTGCTGGCCGATACCGCCTTGCCCATCACGCAGGTCGCCCTGATGAGCGGCTTTGCCAGTCTGCGGCGCTTTAACGCGGCGTTTGTGGAGCACTACAAACTCAACCCGACGCAGCTCCGGCGCGCTGTACCGAAAGGGCGAGCGCAAGTGCAAGGCAACGGGCAAGGCACCACGGTGCGGCTGGGCTACCGCCCCCCCTATGACATTCAAGCCATGCTGGACTTTATGGGAAAGCGCAGCATCAATACTATCGAATCCATAGCAGCTAGCCCCGGCAAATACTGCGCTACACGCACTTTTAGCATTGAAATAGCCGGTAAAAAACACTGTGGCTGGCTGCAGATGTGGTTTGACGAGGTACGTTTGCAGCTGGTGCTGACCGTCAGTGATTCGCTGCGCGATGTATTGCCACTGGTGATACGCCGCGTGCGCGCTGCGTTTGACCTGGACGCCGACCCCCAGGCCATCAACGCTGTGCTGCACGAAGCCTTTCCCACGGGCGATGGCCTGCGCGTGCCGGGCGCTCTGGATGGCTTTGAGCTGGCGGTGCGCGCCGTGCTGGGCCAGCAAATCACCGTGGCGGCGGCCCGCACACTGGCGCAGCGTCTGGTCAACCGGCTGGGCGAGCCCATCGCGACGCCGTGGCCAGCGCTTTGTCGCCTGTTCCCTTCACCAGCGGTGTTGGCTGAAGCCAGTGGCGACACGCTGGGCCAGCTGGGCATCGTGCGGCAGCGCCAGGCGGCCATTGTTGGCTTGGCCCGGGCGGTTGCGGGTGGCGGCCTGCAATTGCATGGCGGTGCGGATGTACAGGGCACAGTCGCAGCCCTCAAGGCACTGCCCGGCATCGGCGACTGGACGGCGCAATACATCGCCCTGCGTGCCCTGCGCTGGCCCGACGCGTTTCCGGCAGGGGATGTGGCGCTGCACAAGGCCCTGGGCGTGCAGGGCCTGAAAAACCCGGCGCGGCTGGCCGAAGAAGCGTCGCTGGCGTGGAAGCCGTGGCGCAGCTATGCGGTGATAAGGGTATGGAACGGCGCGTGGCTCGAAACAGCAAACAATACTCCTTAATTGATAGCAACCAGCGCACATAACAGCTGCACTGGCGCACTAAAACAGCGATAAAAATTCCCTTGGAGACCCTCATGAAGTTCCATCCCTCTATCGTTCAGACACACTTCAAAAGCCCGCTCGGCCCCATGACGCTGGCCGCCACCACACAAGGCCTGGCCGGGCTGTGGTTTGAGCACCAGCGCCATCTGCCCGCTGCGCTGCTGGCTGAATCGGAAGACTCAGGCACAGTCACATGGCCAACTGAGCCCGACCACCCGGTTTTAAAACAAGCCATACAGCAGCTCACAGCCTATTTCGCGGGCCAGCGCACACAGTTTGACCTGCCGCTAGACCTGTCAGGCGGCACGGCTTTCCAGCAATCGGTGTGGCATGCGCTGCTGGCGCTGCCGCCGGGCACCACGGCCAGCTATGGCCAGATCAGCAGCCGCATTGGCAAGCCCGCTGCGGTGCGCGCTGTGGGTGCCGCCGTGGGGCGCAATCCGGTCAGTATCATCGTGCCCTGCCACCGCGTGATGGGAGCCGATGGCTCGCTCACAGGTTACGCCGGTGGCCTGGACCGTAAAACCGCACTCCTTGCCCTTGAGGGCGTGCTTCAAAAAGAAATGTTGTGAACGCTTTGCCACTGACCGCCACGCCACGCCACTGGGCTACTGACTTCGTGATGCTCGCCGCCATCTGGGGCGCGTCGTTTTTGTTCACCCGCATGGGGGTGGTGGAGTTTGGTCCGCTGCCCACGGCGGCTGTGCGGGTGACGGTGGCGGCGCTGTTTTTAACGCCGCTGGTATGGCTGCGCGGCTTGATGCCCACACTGCTGCTGCACTGGAAAAAAGTGGCCTTCATTGGCATGCTGAGCTCTGGCGTGCCGTTTGCCTGTTTTGCGTTTGCGCTGCTGTCTATCACCACCGGCCTGTCAGCCATCCTGAATGCGTCCGTGCCCATGTTTGGGGCGGTGGTGGCCTGGGTCTGGCTCAAGGACAAGCCCACGCGGTCGCGCATTTTGGGTCTGCTCACGGGTTTTGCCGGCGTGGCCATGCTCGCCTGGGACGCGGCCAGCTTCAAACCAGGTGCCTCTGGCATCGCCCCGGCCTGGGCCGTGCTGGCGTGTCTGCTGGCCTGTGTGTGCTACGCGCTGTCTGCCAGTTACACCCAGCGTTACCTGGCTGGCGTGCCACCGCTGGTCACGTCTGCAGGCAGCATGCTGGGAGCCTCTGCAGGCCTGGCGCTGCCCGCTGCGGTGCTGTGGCCCGCCCACAACCCCAGTTCGCAGGCCTGGCTGGCGCTGGTGCTGGTCGGTGTCGTGTGTACCGCCCTGGCATACATCCTGTTTTTCAGGCTGATCAAAAACGCCGGGCCTGCGAAAGCCTTGTCCGTGACGTTTTTGGTGCCTTTGTTTGCCGTGCTCTACGGCGCGGCGTTTTTAGGCGAAGCCGTGACAACCTGGATGATGCTCTGTGCGGGCGTCATCGTCTGCGGCACGGCACTGTCAACGGGGCTGCTCAAGCTCAGGCCATGATGCGCTGGCCGGACTGCATGCCTGCTACAACACCCCAGCCACCACATTGATACTAAGCGCCAGTATCAACATATTGAAGCCAAACGACAGCACGCTGTGAACCAGCGTCAGCCGCCGCATCTCGCGCGACGTAGCTTGTACATCAGAGACCTGTGAGGTCATGCCGACCACGTGCGCGTAGTACAAAAAGTCAAAGTAATCCGGGTCCAGACCACCGGGAAACGCCAGGCCGGGGCCGTCTGGCTCGTTGCGCTTTTCCTCCTGGTAGTAGCGGTGCGAATAGCGGAAGGTAAAAATGGTCTGGATAAACAGCCACGACAGCGCCAGCGCAACCATCGACAAACCAATGTGCAGGGCGCGCTGCAAGCCTGAAAGGTCGCGGCTTTGCTGCATCAGCACCGTAATTGCTGCGACGCAGGCCATGGTGGCCACCAGTAAAACTAAAAAAAGCACAATGCTGGGCTCGTCCTGGGCCTGCGCCCGTTCACGCGTGCGCTGGGCGTCAAAGCCAACGCACAGCCACCAGGCCAGTGCCAGGTACACCGTCAGGCCCACACACCAGGCCAGCAGGCCCTGGAACTGCCAGGCCAAAGGCAGGGGCACCGCCACAGTTGCCAGCCCGGCAGCCAGGCCGTACACCAGACGCTGGGGGCCGGTGGTTTCAGACAGATGCTGGCGCGGGGTCATGGCAAGGTCAGAGTAAAAAATCTCACAGCAATGCAGCCTGCCTGTAAGCGTGTGCAGCCGCTTCGTCGTCATCGCGCTGCTCGGCCAGCACGGCCAAAGCGCGCCAGGCACGGCGCTGCAGTTGGGCATCCTGCAGTCCCAGCACCGACTGCTGCAGCAATTGCTTCGCCTTGCCCCAGAGCTGGCGACTCAAGTAAGCCATGCCAGCGAGGTATTGCAAATGGACGTCGTTGGGGCTGCCGGTCTGGGCCGCTTCTATGCGTGCCAGCCAGGCCGCGTCAAGTGATTCAAAACCCGATTCCAGCACGCTGATCAGCTTGATGCGCAGGCTCTCGCTAATGTCTGAATTTGGCTGCATGGCGCGCTCCCACACGGGCAGCAGCCAGCTGCGCGCCAGCGCCACGTCGCCATGCAAGGCCGTCAAACGCGAGGCTGCGTGCACCACCAGCTCGGGCATGTCCCGCTCGCTGCCGTCCAGCGACAGCCAGACCTGCTGCAGTTGCGCCGGGTCGTGGGCATCGTTGAGCAACTCCAGTGCCAGGCCGCGCACGATGCTTTGTGCAGCCGCCGGGGAAAAAGCCCGGTGCTTGGCCAGCAGGCGGGCGGTGTCCAGCGCCTGCGCGGTTTGTTGAAGTTGCCTGGCAGCCTTGAGCTTCAGGCGCAATGCCAGCGTGCGGCGGGCTGCGCCTTGCGGCAGGTGTGCCAGCCAGTCGAGGCAAGCGGCTGCGTTGCGGTCGTCCAGCGCCCAGCGTGCGGCGCGCAACTGCACGCCTTCACGCACTTCCTGGGCATTGCGCGGGGCCGAACTGTGCAGCGCCAGTTGCAGGTGCTGGTCTCGCAGCGGTTTGTTTTGCAGGGACTGCGCGCTTTCAGCCACCAGCAGATGCGCTAGAGACTGCAGCTGGCTGGAGCGGCTGGCGCTGTGACCGCCGGCCTGGCCTGACAGCACGGCGATCTGGCCCAGGCTGGCTTCTTGCGCCAGTGCTGTCTGTGCGGATTTGGTGGCGCGAATGTAGCGCCCGGCCAGCTGGTGCGCCAGCGCGTCCATCAGGGCGCCGTACATGGCGCGCTCTTTTTGCTGGGCACGCCAGGCCCTGGCCTCCAGCGGCAAAGACACCACAGCCGACAGCGCCCGCAGCGCCACATGCAGCACAAAAAACAAACCGGCCAGCAACAGCACCATCAGGTTGAATGAAACATCAATCCGGTGGGGTGGCCAGAAAATGGTGACCACCGCCTGGTTGTTGCCCGCTACCAGGGCTACAGCAACCGCAATGGCAAACAGGGCCAGGAGCCAGAACGCAGCGCGCATGATGATCCTTGGCCCGTTAACGACCGGCAGCGGCCGTTGCCAGCGCAGACAGGGTCTCGTCCAGGCGCGGCAGCTCGCTGGTCTTGAGCTGGCTTTGCACCTGCTGCAGCAACTGCGCTGCGTTTTGCGTTTTACGCGCAGCCGGGTCAAAGTACTTCATCAGCCAAGCGCTGGCGCTGCTCAGGTCTGAACGTGCCGTATCGGTCTGGCGCGACAGCAAACCGAGCCGGGCGTTGAGCACCTTGAGCTTGAAGTTTTCCCGCAGAAAAAAGGATTGTTCAGGCGACAGCAAGGCAGCTTCTGGCTGCTCGATACGGCTGACCCGCAGCAGCTTGCGGGCTTCGTCCTGCAGCTTGTCCAGTGCAATCCGGGACCAGTTGCGAAACAACTCGCTGTCAAGCCACGGGATCATGGATTTTTCAGACTCGGCCACAGGTAGCGCCTTGGCTGCTGACGCTGGCATGGCGGGTGGCACAGCTCTGGCGGCATTGTTGCCAACCATGGCATTGGCCACGGGCAGCTCGTCAGCTAGCCGCACCAGCTCATCGAGCTTGATCAGCAGCACGGGTACATCGGTCAGGCTGGCGGCCTTGATGCGCTCGGTGTCTTTGGCAATCGCACGCTGCAAGGGATTCAGACGGGGCTGGGCCGCGCGCGACAGGCGCTGCTCGGCACTGCTCAAGGCCGCAATCAGGGGCTGTGCGCTGCCGGTGAGCTGGCCCTGCTGCTGGGCCAGCCGCAGGGCAGACTCGATATCGACCACCAGGTTTTCGTCGCGCGAGCGTGACAGGCTTTGCATCAGCTCTTCAAGCTGGCTGCGCTGCAGGCTGACTTCGCTGATGCGGGTTTCCTGCAGTGCCAGCCGTGCGGACAGTTCCCGCGTGCCGTCCTGGGCTGCTTTGGCCAGCGTGCGGGCCTCGATGGCCTGCGCTGCCGAATCGGTGCTGCGGCGGGCGAGTTCTTCCTGAATGTTGCCCAGCTTTTGCCACAGCAAGCCGCTGACCAGCAAACCGCCCGCAGCCAGCAGCGCCACGGCGATGGCCAAAGACCGGGGCACGGCCAGCAGTTGTGGGGTTGAAGACAGGGGCTCTACAGGCATTGTTGGCGGCCCAGGGTCTGGTGTGACGGGCGGCTCGCTGCCTTCTGCAAACACAGGCGGCGGCACGGGCGGCGAAGGCAATGCAGAAGTCAGGGGTAAGGCAGGTGGGCTGTCACTCATGGATGGCCTGATTCTATCGAGCGCCGGGCGCGTCAAGCTGTCTGCAGGAACCGGGCGTGACGCGGCAACAACACTCCAGCACTGGTCCCGCGCTGTGGCAGCAGGGTGCGGATGGGTAACTACGGCTACTGCGCGGCATCCATCGGTGCTTTTAAAACCAGGCTGGACGGTTCATGCGGTGGGTTGCAAGCATTCGCCATGACTGCCCAGCGCTTTGGCGTGACAATGCAATCTGCTTCAAACCGGAAAAACACCATGGCCGAACCGCTTGCCCAAACCCTGTTGTCTGCCCCCGACTACCTGAACTGGGAGCCGCTTCAAATTGAAAAGCACGATTTTTTGTGCGGTGAGGTGTTTGCGATGGCGGGAGGCACCTTGCAGCATAACCGGGCGACCTTGCGCAGCATGATGGCGCTTGAAAGTCACCTGGCTGGCTCGCCCTGCAAGGTCTTTTCAGGCGATGTGAAGGTCGCGGTCAACGTCACCGAGCACTGGTTCTACCCCGACGTGGTGGTTACATGCAGCGCGCAGGACCTGAGCGATATGGGCGCGGTGGCGATCAGTGAACCGGTGCTGGTTCTCGAAGTGCTGTCGCCCTCAACGGCGGCCTATGACCGGGGCCAGAAATTCATCAGCCTGCAAAAGCTGGCGTCCCTGAAGGAATACGCATTGCTCGACACCCAAACAGCGCGCCTGGAAGTGTTCCGGCGCAACGCGGCAGCACGTTTTGAACTGTTTGTGTTTGAAGGCGTGGACTGCGAGGCCGAACTGGCCAGCATTGGCTGGCGTGGCCTGGTCGGCATCTTGATGGACTGATTTCATACGTTCCAGGCCACTAACCCCTGTCAAACCTGCGCAGGCAGCTCCTTTATCTATAGCGTCTCGGCCTCAAATCCCACAATATTGCGGCTGGCTTTGCTGAACTCCACGCCGATCAGGTGAATCGGCTGGCCCCTGCTGCGGTACTTGTCGGCATACGCCATGTCTTTGAGTTGCTGCAGCGCGCTGCCGGATGGGTTCATCTCCACCACTTTGAACTCAAACAAAAACACCTGGCCTGCAAACAGCACCGTCATGTCAATGCGGCCCACATTGGTCGGGTCTTCAAGTTTGATCTCCACGCCCAGCGCGGCAAAGTAGCTGTAGAAAATGCTGGCGTAGTAGCCCTCGTAGCCCGCCATCTCGTTTTTGCGGTACCAGTCATTGGCGATGCTGGCGTAAAACGCGTGGAACAGGGTTTTCAAGCCCGCAAAGTCCTGGGCGTGCAGCAGGTCATGCAGCTGCGTGATTTTTGGCCCCGGCAGGCTCAGGCTGCCCGTCAGGCTTTGCAGCAAGCTGGTGTTCAGGGCTGATTGAACCTCCAGATTGGGGTATTTGAGGGTCAGCTGCATGCGCCCGGGAAACTCCCGCACGCTGTCCACCGTGAGGTAGCCTGCCTGGAACATCAGGGCTTCAGTGGGGATGTTGTCCACATCGAAGGTCGATAGCAAGGTATCAGACGCCACAATGCGGCTCAAGTCTGGCGTAAACACCTGACGTTGCTGCAACAGCTTGATCAAAAACGTGGGCGTGCCGGTTTCAAACCAGTAGGGTCTGATTTTGCGCGTGCGAAACAGCTGCAAAAGCCCAAACGGGTTGTACACCGGGGTGCCCAGCCAGTTGTAGCCGTTGTACCAGTCGCGAATCAGCTGCCGGTCAAGGCCGGGAAGCTCGGCTGCAAACACGCTGTCCACATCGGCATCGGTGTAGCCGCAGATGTCGCTGTAGCGCTCGTCCAGGGTGATATCGGTCAGGTTATTGAGCCCCGAAAACAGGCTGACCTTGCTGAACTTGCTGACCCCGGTCAAAAACACAAACTTTAAATTCTCGTCCGCGCCTTTGAGTACCGAGTACAGGTTCTTCAGCCCATCGCGCATCTCGGCGGCCACCAGCGGGTTGTCGATGTTGTCCAGAATCGGCTTGTCGTACTCGTCAATCAGCACCACGGCGCGCTGGCCGCTGGCCTGGTGGGCCAGCGCGATCAGTTCCGCAAATTGCCCACTCAGACTCTGGTGGCTGCATTGCAGACCCAAACGATTTTGGTTGTCTGCCAGAATTTCTGACATACGCTGATCCAGCGCAGCGCGACTTTGCAGCACACCGTCGGAAAAGCTCACCCGGATGACCGGGAACTTCTTGCCCCAGTCCCAGACAGATTCAGCCGCCAGCCCCGTAAACAGCGCCTGATTGCCCTCAAACAGCTCTTTGAAGGTATCGAGCAACAAGCTTTTGCCAAAACGCCTTGGGCGGCTTAAAAAGTAGGCTTTGCCGGTTGTGACCAAATCGACCGCTATGCCTGTTTTGTCCACGTAGTAGCAGTTGTCTTCGCGAATCTCGCGGAAGGTCTGTATGCCAATCGGTAGCTTTTGCCTTGGCAAAGTGGTCATAGGGGTGGGTGGCGTGGCGGTCATTCTTTCATTCTACGGGGCGGGTGGTGGCCCCGCGCCGCGCTGCATGGTCTTGACCCGCAAGTGCTGGCGGGTGTCAAACGCGGTGTTGCAACCGTCACTCGTGGTTTTTGGGCGCTATCGAGCAAAGAGCGTTCAGGATGTCCCCCAGCGCCGGGCGTGACTCTGCAACCACGCCCCAGCCCATGCTGCGCACAGTTGCCGTGATGCGCGGATGCGTGGCTATGGCGACGGCACGGCGCCAGTCCACGTCCTGCAGCTCTGCCATGGCTGCCAGATGAAGCACTGCTTCCGAGCTGCTGAACAGCCACACCGAGCCGTCTGCACTGGCAAGCCGGGCGCGCTGGCGCTGTTCGGGGCTCCACACCGGGGCCCGGCGCTCGTACACCCCCAAAAAATCAACGCCGCAGCCCGCCGCCATCCACTGGCGCGCGAGCCAGTCGCGACCGGATGACGCGGCAGGCCTTTGGCTGGTCTCACCGTCCTGACCCGTCACCCCGCGCACAATCAGCACCCGGCGACCCTGCCAGTCGCGCTGGCCCACCAAACTCCAGAGGGCTTCAGAGTCAAACTGCTCCGCGTCCAGCGGCGGGGTGTCGATTTGCTTGGCTGGCACGCCAGCGGCCAGCAGCGCTGCGGCTGTGCCGGGGCCAGGTGCCATGAAGCGCAGGTGGAGCGATAGCAGCTCCCGATTTTTGACTGCTACATTATTGATAGCTGGCAGCGCATGTAAATCGTGCGCTGGAGCCTCTTTTTGCTCGAAAAAGAACCGCACAGCATTGCCGCTGACAAACATGCAGGCGGTGTAGTTGCCGATGCTTCGCCAGGCTTGCGCGACGGCCTGGACATGGGCAGCACCCGACGCAGCACCAATTTCGATCAGCGGCAAGGCCTCAGCGGCGAACCCCTTGTGCTGCAGCTGCTGGACCCAGTCGCCCGCATCCAGCGCAGGTCGGGTGACGATGACGCGCCGGGATGCCACAGCACCTAGGGGTTTCACGTCGCAGTCGTCGGGATCGTCAGGGATGCGGTGCCTGGCTCGACAGCCGCATTGGCAGCCCACACCGCACCACCGGCACGCAGCGCGGCAGCCACTGCTTCGCCCAGCGCTTCGGCTTCTTGAAAATTGCGCACCATGGCGGTTTGTTGGGCATAGACCAGCGGCACAGCTGGCAAACCCGCAGCTGCCTCACTGCTGGCCACATCACCCCAGGCGGCCTGCAGCAACATGCCCGACCCCGCATGACCACTGCCGTCGCCACCGATTTCACCAGAGGCCGGGCCACGGGTAAACGCAGCCAGCGGCATGGAGCAGCTGCCGCCCATGGCACGTGAGACCGTGCGCTCAGCCGTCACCGCCAGCCAGGTGGGCTGGTCCGCCAGCGTGCCCAGCGCTTGCAGCAAGTCCGCCCGGTCAGCGCGCACTTCAATACCCCGCGCGCCCTGCCCGGCGGCGGGCAGCATGTCTGTGGTGGCAAAGCTGCAGCGGATACGTTCTGCCAGCCCCAGCCGCTTGAGCCCGGCGGCGGCCAGTACGATGGCGTCGTAATGGCCTTCATCGAGCTTGCGCAAACGTGTGTCGAGGTTGCCGCGCAGGGGCTCAATCCTCAAGTCAGGCCGCAGTGCCTTGAGCAGCACCAGCCGCCGCAAGCTGGACGTGCCCATCACCGCGCCCTGGGGCAGCTCGGCAAGCGATGCGTACCGGTTCGAGACAAACGCGTCGTGCGGGTCTTCACGCTCCAGCACACACGCCAGCGCGAAGCCCTCGGGCAAGTCCATGGGCACATCCTTGAGCGAATGCACGGCGATGTCGGCGCGGCCTTCCATCAAGGCGACTTCCAGTTCTTTGACAAACAAACCCTTGCCGCCAACCTTGCTCAGGGAGCGGTCCAGAATTTGGTCACCCAGCGTGGTCATGCCCAGCAGTTCAACCTGCCAGCCCAGACGCGACTCCAGCAAGGCCTTGACATGCTCGGCCTGCCACATCGCCAGGCGGCTTTCACGGGTGGCAATAACAACTTTTTTGGCACCAGCTGGCGCTGTTTTTTCGGCTTGTTTTTCAATACTTTGAGACATGGACATAACGCGTGACCTGTTTGTAATTTTCATGAAGACGGCGATGCTAGCACGCAGGTTTACGAGCCCGTGGCTTTGACTGGCTCTTGCGCAAGGGCGTTGTACAGGTGCAAAAGCATTTGGCGAAAAATGGGGTGTCAAGCGCTCCCCATGACGCTATTCGAGCTTCATGGCCCCTTCAAAACCGAGCGTCATCGGTTTGGCGGTTTCGCCCTTGCTGTGGGTACCACTGGGCTTTAGGGACCCTCTGCATAACTCCCTGCGGTCTGTGCTCAGCCGGGCTCGGGCGGTCTGCTGCGTTGTTTTTCTTACCAATAGCCGTGCTATTGGCTGCAAAAAGACGCCTTGCAGCCCATCCCGATCCGACTGCCACAGCCTCGCCAGAGTTATGCAGAGGGTCCTTAGCGCGATGTTGCGCGTGGTGACATAAACAAAGCCATTGACCAGCGTGACCGTCAAGGTGCCAGCCCCGTCACCTGACGACCATTCAAGAATCTGGTTGTTGCCCACGTCAGCAAACGACAGCTTCACGGTTTTTTGTGCGGCATTGCCCTTGCCCGTGACTTTGTACACACCCGGTGCAGGCTGTGTGTCCGTGCCAAAGTCAAACAGCAGCGTCTGCAAGTCTTTGACCGCGATGACCTGTTTGCTCATCAAGCCGAAGGTGCCGACAAACTTGTACGCCTTGCTGCCAGTGCTGGCGCGCACCTCGCCGTTGTTCCAGTGGCCATCCGGGCCTGCATAGAGCTTGCTTTTCGGATTGCTGAACCGGTCATCACTGGCGGTGGGTGGTGTACCCCAGATGTCGGCCTTGGCAGTGGCTTGTGCTGGTTGCGCCGGTTGCGCCATACACACAGCCGCTGCCAGCAGGCAAAACGCACTGACCAAAGACGAGTAAATGGTTTTCATGGCGAGCCCCAGGTTTGAGATGCGTCTGAAAAAGCGTATTTGACTCCATTTTCAAACCCTGACCAAACGGGCAACACTGCACGACGCGCCGATGCTGACTTTCCCGCTGTGCCATGTCGCCAACCCGGGTCTTCATGCTGCTGGCCAGGCTGCTAGTATTTGCCCCATGAAAAACACCCTGAAAGACCAGCCGCTGGTCGAAGACATCCGCCTGCTGGGCCGCATTCTGGGCGACGTGATTCGCGAGCAGGAGGGCGTGGCTGCCTATGATCTGATCGAGGAGGTGCGCAAGCTGTCGGTAGCCTTCAGGCGCGACGCTGACCACGAAGCCGACAAGGCGCTGAAAAAATTGCTCAAGAGCCTGTCGGGTGACCAGACCGTCAGTGTGATTCGCGCTTTCACATACTTCAGCCACCTGGCCAATCTGGCCGAAGACCGCCACCGGATTCGCCGCCGCGCCATTCACGAGCGCGCTGGCGAGACCCAGGAAGGCAGCATTGACGTGGCGCTGGCCCGCCTGCGCTGGGCTGGCATTGCACCGAAAACCATCGCCCAGACGCTCGCGCACAGCTTTGTCTCGCCGGTGCTCACGGCCCACCCGACAGAGGTGCAGCGCAAAAGCATTCTGGACGCTGAACGCGACATTGCGCAGCTGCTCACAGCGCGTGATGGCATCAAGGCCATGGCTTTGGCGGTCAGTGCTGTCAGCCCTGCCCGAGCGGCCAAGGACGCCTTGAGCCCGCGGGAGCTGGCCGACAACATCGCCCAGCTGCGCGCCCGCGTCACGCAGCTGTGGCAAACCCGCCTGCTGCGCTTTACCAAACTCACGGTGGCTGATGAAATCGACAACGCGCTGAGCTACTACGAAGCAACTTTTTTGCGCGAAATACCCAAAATTTACGCGCATCTGGAGCGCGAACTGGGCGGCCACGCCGTACACAGTTTTTTGCGTATGGGCCAGTGGATAGGCGGTGACCGCGATGGCAACCCGAACGTCAGCGCAGACACGCTCAACTACGCCTTGCGCCGTCAGTGCGAACTGGCGTTGCGCCACTACCTGACGGAGGTGCATTTGCTGGGTGGTGAGCTCTCGCTGTCTGCCATGCTGGTGGACGTTGACCCGGCCATGCAGGCGCTGGCTGAAAGCTCACCAGACACCAATGCACACCGGCAAGACGAGCCCTACCGCCGCGCCCTGACAGGCGTGTATGCGCGGCTGGCCGCCACCCTCAAAGGCTTGACAGGTGGCGAAGCAGCGCGGCATGCCGTAGCCCCACAAAACGCTTACGCCAGCTCAGGGGATTTTTTAGCCGACCTGCGCACCATCGAAGCATCGTTGCGCATGCACCATGGCGAAGCCCTGGTGGCGCAGCGCCTGCACCCGTTGATGCGTGCAGTCGATGTGTTCGGGTTTCATCTGGCCACGGTTGATTTGCGGCAAAGCTCTGACAAGCATGAAGAGGTGGTGGCCGAGCTGCTGCAGGTGGCGCGCCTGGAGCCGAACTACGCCAGCTTGACGGAGCCCGCCAAACGCGAGCTGCTGGTGCGTCTGCTGGGCGACGCGCGGCCCCTGCGCGTGCTGGGTGGCAGCTACTCGGCCCATACCCAGGCCGAGCTGGCCATTTTTGAAGCGGCCCGCCTGGCACGTGCACGCTTTGGCACAGAGGCGATTCGCCACTACATCATCAGCCACACCGAAACCGTCAGCGACTTGCTGGAGGTGCTGCTGCTGCAAAAAGAAACCGGGCTGATGCAGGGCATCTTGCAGGAAGACTCTAAAAACGACCTGATCGTGGTGCCGCTGTTTGAGACCATTGAAGACCTGCGAAATGCCGCGCCCATCATGCGCGAGTTCTATGCCCTGCCCGGCATCGCCCAGCTGGTGCAGCGCAGCGGGGCCGAGCAGGACATCATGCTGGGCTACTCTGACAGTAACAAGGACGGCGGCATTTTTACCAGCAACTGGGAGCTGTACCGCGCTGAAATTGCCTTGGTTGAATTGTTCGATGAGCTGGCTAAAGCGCGCCCAGCCACGCAGCGTTTTTCCGACGGGCCGCCCCTAGGAAAAAAAGCCCCCTTGGGGGGCAGCGCCTTACACGAAGTGAAAAGCGTGGGGGCCACGATCCAGTTGCGCATGTTCCACGGCCGGGGCGGCACGGTGGGCCGGGGCGGTGGCCCCAGTTACCAGGCGATTCTGGCGCAACCGCCGGGCACCGTGCGCGGGCAAATCCGCCTGACCGAGCAAGGCGAGGTGATTGGCTCGAAATATGCCAACCCGGAAATTGGCCGGCGCAACCTGGAAACCCTGGTCGCTGCCACGCTGGAGGCGACGCTGCTGCAACCGACCAAGCCCGCCACGCAGGATTTTCTTGACGCTGCCGCCGAACTGTCAAAAACCAGCATGGCCGCGTACCGGGCGCTGGTGTATGAGACACCGGGCTTTACCGAGTATTTTTTCAGCACCACGCCGATTCGTGAGATTGCAGAGCTCAACATCGGCTCGCGCCCAGCATCGCGCAAGGCATCGCAAAAAATTGAAGACCTGCGCGCCATCCCCTGGGGCTTCAGCTGGGGCCAGTGTCGCCTGACGCTGCCCGGCTGGTATGGCTTTGGCTCGGCCATTGAGGCCTGGCTGGCCCAGGGCGGTACCCAGGCCAAAGGCGGTACATCCCCCAGCCGCAAGCAGGCCCTCGCTGTGCTGCAAAAAATGTACAGGCAATGGCCGTTTTTTCGCACCCTGCTCAGCAACATGGACATGGTGCTGGCCAAAAGCGACCTGGCGCTGGCCTCACGCTACGCCGAATTGCTGGGCGACGCCAGACTGCGCAAAAAGATTTTCAGCACCATCGAAGCCGAGTGGCACCGCACGGTCGGTGCCCTGGCCCTGATCACGGGTGAAAAAACCCTGCTGGCTGGCAACGCTGCGCTGCAACGCTCGATTCGCAACCGCTTTGCCTACATCGACCCGCTGCACCACCTGCAGGTTGAACTGGTGCGCCGCTACCGCGACGGCCAGGCCGATGAGCGGGTGCAACGCGGCATTCATATCTCGATCAACGGCATTGCGGCAGGGCTGCGCAATACCGGGTGAACGGTGAATGCTATTCAAATGATAGCTGGCAGCCCACGTCTTTCGTGCCTGAAAAGCCTTTTTTATATAAATTTCGGTGCTGGTTAAACCTGCGGTTTAAATACGGGTTTGTTCAAGGTTTCACGTTGACTGTAGGCCCTGCCCTACACGAACTGCAGCGTCGTCTGATAGGAAAAGCAAGGGTTTGTCCGTAGGATGGTTTTCATAGTCAGGCAGGGGTAAAGCACTGCCCTGCAAGACCTGTCCATCCTGCCAGCCCACGGAACCCATGCCATGACGACCTTCACAGAAACCAGCCCCCTCTCTACTGATCGTCACCCTTGCGTGCCGGACTTCGTCTCCAGCGACTCGGCTGCCCTGGCCTCGCACATGAGCCATTGCGCCCAAGGGCGCAGCCGGTTTTTCGATCTGCATGCGGCTTGGGAGTCTGGCCATGCACTGCTGTGTACGCGCATGGTGACGTTCGCCCTGATTGCCGTGGCCGTCGTTGGCCTGCTGGCACTGGTCGGCACGGTTTGAGGGTGTGAAAAAGCAAGCTCTTCAACGAACGGATGGGCGCCCCGCTTTGCAGCGCCCGAACCTGAATGCACTGCTTAGTCCCTATGCACAAAAAATACTCGCCGCCAGCACCGGGGAGTCCGAGCCGCTGATTCGGGCAGAGCTGTTTGGGGCGCAGCGGTTTGAACAGCACGGGCGCAGTCTGGCGGCAGCGCAGCCCATACGCGACGCTGCCCGCCACGCTGGTGGGCCTTCTTTTTTTCCACGGGTGCAGGAAAACATTGCTGCACTGCGCCAGGCTTATGACTATGTGGCGACGGGCTCACACACTGGCCAGTACGTCACCCCAGCTGCCGAATGGCTGCTGGACAACTTTCACCTGGTGGAGGCGCAGCTCCAGCAGATTCACGAAGGTGTGCCGCGCCGCTACTATGCCGATCTGCCCAAACTGGCAGACCAGCAACTCGAAGGCCTGCCGCGCGTGTATGGCATTGTCTGGGCCTATGTGGCGCACACCGACAGCGTGCTGGACCCGCTGCTGTTCACGGCTTTTTTAAATGCCTACCAGGACATCAGCGAGCTGACCCTGGGCGAGCTGTGGGCACTGCCTACGACCTTGCGTGTGGTACTGATTGAAAACCTGCGGCGGGTGGCCGACCAGATTGCCGAGGGCAAGGCCGCCCGGGAAGCCGCCCACACCGTTTGGGACGCAGGCGAGGACCTCAGCGACGAGGCGCTTGAGGCTTTGTACCAACAACTGCGTGCTCGTGGCCTGGAGCGCGGCTTTTTGACACAGATGTGGCAACGCATGCCGGAGTACCCGCTCGAAGCCTACAGAAAACTCGCGCAATGGACGGCTGAACATTGTCCTAACGGTCTGGCGCTCATCGAAGAAAGCCAGACAGCCCAGGTCGCAGCCAACCTGACGATCAGCAACATCATCAACAGCCTGCGCCTGATCGGTCAAATTGAATGGGTTGACCTGATTGAGCCGGTGAGCCGCTCGCTGCGCGTGCTCAAGCAACTGCCTTCTTTTGAAAACGACAGTGAAGGCACGCGCCAGCAGATCACCCAGGCGATGGAGAAAATCGCGCGGGACACCCAGCTGCCTGAACGCACCGTGGCAGAGGCAGTGGTGCTTCGCGCGCAAGGCGCTACAAGCTTGCCAGGCAACAACCTGCCAACAGGTGAATCAGCAGATGTGTCAAATGCCGTATCAAGTGCCGCATCAAACGGGGCACAGCGCCACGCCTCGCATTCCCCGCCCATCTGGCCCGCTTCGCAATCAGCAGAAAGCACAGCGGCTTACTACCTGATCGGGCCAGGACGCGCTGCACTGGTTGTGGCGCTAACGCATGAAGGCAACACCACACCCGGATGGTTTGGCGGGCTTGGCAGCCGCATGGCGGCGCTTGTGGGCTCGCAGCGACGGCGGCTGACCGTGTATCTGCTGGTGTTGCTGGCCGGCACGCTCGCACTGCTGGCAGGGGTGGTGCAGGGGCAACCGCGTCTGGACTGGCCGGCATGGCTGGCCCTAGCGCTGATGGCCTGGCCAGCGTCTGAAGTCGTAGCGGCATTGATTCAACGCGTCGTGGCTGAATCGAGCCGTACAAAGCGCTTGCCCCGGCTTGATTTTTCGGACGGTATTCCTCAAGCGCACCAGG
>JBBRMH010000036.1:0-26043 GCA_038230935.1 Burkholderiales bacterium
CACCGCGTATTTGGCGGCGACCTCGGTTGGCACGCCAAAGCGCAGCAGGCCGTCAATCGAGTACTCGCCCATGATGACGCCGCCAAACTTGCCTTGCTCGTCCAGCGGCACCAGCAGCTGCAGCGTCGGTGCGTTGTAGTTGCTGTTTTCCTGCGTATTGAGCGGGCGTGAGTACACCGGCTGGCGCAAATCATGGGCCAGTCCGTAGGTGCCATCGGTCTCCCCTGGCTTGAGCATCTGACCCGCGCCACGCACCTGCGCCGCATTGGCACTGGCCGATACATAGGCCACCTTGACGCGGCGTTTGGAGTCAATCCATGACACAGCCAGCAGCTCGGGGTACTGGTTGACCAGCGACTCTGCCTGGGAGATGAACTCTTCTGCGTCCACCTCTTTGTTGGAGATGTCGCGGCCCAGCCGCATCAGCTGCTCCTGGCGCTCCAGCAGGCGCAGGCGCAGGCGCTGCTGGGCATACTCAACATCGCGCTTGACAGCTTGCTGCTCGCGGTCGATTTCCTCAATGCGCAGGTAACTGAAAGCCGCCACCACAGCGGCCAGAAACAACGCCACCGCCAGCAACGGCCCGAGCGTGATGAAGCGGTCTTGCCGGGCGGGCGACTGTTTGCGCCACCAGCTCCACCACCATGCATGCGGGGGCGGGCGGGGCAACAACGGTTTGGGGTTTGGAGTCTGTACGGACATAAGGCATAGGGTGCAACCCTGAGTTTAAGGGACATCCTGCAGACCAGGCACCTGACGGCAAGCTCACGGCATCTTCCAGGCGAGCATATCCCTACAGTTGTGGACATTTAACTTTCAATTATTTTGTAATATGAAATCATTACGCACTATTTGAAATTTCATAAAAATTATGAGAAACTAGGGTCTCGAATCTAAATTGCGTTTACAAACAGTTTTGTAAACGTGCCTAGACGAAAGCTTTGTGCCCGGACTTCAGCCGAATCCGGGTATTGATGAACCCCGAGTTAACTACAAGCAGGAGACAAGACATGGCTGCACATCCAGACAGCGCAATTGATAAAGACACCCAGGAAACCCGAGAGTGGATGGACGCCCTGTCCGCCGTGATCGACAGCGAAGGCCCGGAGCGCGCCCACTTTCTGCTCGAACAACTGCTCGAACATGCCCGCCAGAAAAGCATTGACATGCCTTTTTCGGCCAACACGGGCTATGTCAACACGATTGAGCCCGAACAGGAAGAGCATTCCCCCGGCAACCTGGAAATCGAAAAACGCCTGCGCGCCTACATGCGCTGGAACGCCATGGCCATGGTCGTCAAGGCCAACCGCCTGCACCCGGCGGACGGCGGTGATCTGGGTGGCCATATCGGCTCGTTTGCCTCGCTGGCCAGCATGTTTGGTGCGGGTTTTAACCATTTCTGGCATGCCGAATCGGAAAACCACGGTGGTGACTGCCTCTACATTCAGGGCCACGTGTCGCCCGGCGTCTATGCACGCGCTTACCTGGAAGGCCGCCTGACTGAAGAGCAGTTGCTCAACTTCAGGCAGGAAGTCGATGGCAAAGGTCTGTCAAGCTACCCGCATCCCAAGCTGATGCCCTCGTTCTGGCAGTTCCCCACGGTATCCATGGGCCTGGGCCCGCTGATGGCGATTTACCAGGCGCGCTTTCTCAAATACCTGCACGCACGCGGCATTGCCAATACCGAAAACCGCAAGGTCTGGGTGTTTTGCGGCGACGGTGAGATGGACGAGGTTGAATCCATGGGCGCGATTGGCCTGGCCGCACGCGAAAAGCTCGACAACCTGATTTTTGTCATCAACTGCAACCTGCAGCGGCTCGACGGCCCGGTGCGCGGCAATGGCAAGATCGTGCAAGAGCTCGAAGGCGAATTCAGGGGCTCTGGCTGGAATGTCATCAAATTGCTGTGGGGCAGCGGCTGGGACGCCCTTCTGGCACGCGACAAGGACGGCATCCTGAAGAAAATCATGATGGACACGCTCGACGGCGACTACCAGGCCATGAAGGCCAACGACGGAGCGTACGTGCGCAAACACTTCTTTGGCCAGCACCCCAAGGCACTGGAGATGGTCGCGCACATGAGCGACGAAGAGATTTTTGACCTGCGCCGAGGCGGCCATGACTCTAAAAAGGTCTATGCCGCCTTTGCCTCCGCCGTCAAGCACAAAGACCAGCCGACCGTGCTGCTGATCAAGACCGTCAAGGGTTTTGGCATGGGCAAAATTGGCGAAGGCAAAAACAACGTTCACCAGACCAAAAAACTCTCGGATGACGATATCAAGGCCTTTCGCGACCGCTTTGGCATCCCGATCCCGGACAGCCAGCTGGCCGAGCTGCCGTTCTACAAACCCGCTGAAGACACGCCCGAAATGCGCTACCTGCACGAGCGCCGCAAAGCCCTGGGCGGCTATCTGCCGCACCGTCGCACCAAGGCCGACGAGAGCTTCACCGTGCCCGCACTGGACACCTTCAAATCGGTGATGGACCCCACGCCCGAAGGCCGTGAAATCTCCACCACCCAGGCGTATGTGCGCTTTTTGACGCAACTGCTGCGCGACCAGGCCTTAGGCCCGCGCGTCGTGCCCATTCTGGTCGATGAAGCCCGCACCTTTGGCATGGAAGGCCTGTTCCGCCAGATCGGTATTTACAACCCGGAAGGCCAAAAATACACCCCGGTTGATAAAGACCAGGTCATGTATTACAAGGAAGACAAAAAAGGGCAAATTCTGCAAGAGGGCATCAACGAAGCGGGCGGCATGAGCAGCTGGATTGCAGCGGCCACCAGCTACAGCACCAACAACCGCATCATGGTGCCGTTTTACGTGTACTACTCGATGTTTGGCTTTCAGCGCATTGGCGACCTGGCCTGGGCCGCTGGCGACATGCAGGCACGCGGCTTTTTACTGGGTGGCACGTCAGGGCGCACCACGCTCAACGGCGAAGGCCTGCAGCACGAAGACGGCCACAGCCACATCATGGCGGGCACGATTCCCAACTGCATCAGCTATGACCCGACCTTTGCGCACGAAGTCGGTGTGATCCTGCACCACGGCCTCAAACGCATGGTCGAAAAGCAGGACAACGTGTATTTCTACATCACGCTGCTGAACGAAAACTACGCCATGCCTGGCCTGAAGCCGGGTACCGAAGAGCAGATCATCAAAGGCATGTACCTGTGCAAACCCGGCAGTGACACGGCAGCGGTGAATGCGCCGCGTGTGCAGTTGCTGGGCTCTGGCACCATCCTGCGTGAGTCGATTGCTGCGCAAGAACTGCTTGAAAAAGAGTGGGGCGTGTCTGCCAGCGTCTGGAGCTGCCCCAGCTTTAACGAGCTGGCCCGCGACGGTCAGGATGCCGAGCGCTGGAGCCTGCTGCATCCGCTGGAGAATGCCCGGGTGCCTTTTGTTGGCCAGCAGCTTGAAAAGCACATCGGCCCGGTGGTGGCATCGACCGACTACATGAAGGCCTACGCCGAGCAGATTCGCTCCTACATTCCCAAAGGCCGCGCCTTCAAGGTGCTGGGCACCGACGGTTTTGGCCGCAGTGACTTCAGAAGCAAGCTGCGCGAGCACTTTGAGATCAACCGCCACTACATCGTGGTGGCCGCATTGAAGGCGCTGAGCGAAGAAGGCACGCTGCCTGTGACGCTGGTGGCAGAGGCGATTAAAAAGTACGGCATCCAGACCGACAAAATCAACCCGCTTTACGCCTGAACCCGCAGGCTTGAGGTTCAAACTCTCAGGCTTACAGCTTAAAACATTGTTCGTGCGGTGCGCTCTGGCCCAGACCAGCGCTGCCCACCACTGATCGGAGAAAAACATGGCAATCATAGACATTCAGGTTCCAGACATTGGTGACTTCGACGAAGTCACGGTCATTGAGGTGCTGGTCAAGCCCGGTGACAGCATCACGGCAGACCAGTCGCTGCTGACGGTAGAGTCTGACAAGGCCTCGATGGAAATCCCGTCCAGCGCCGCAGGCGTGGTCAAGGCCGTGCGGGTCGCGCTGGGCGACAAGGTCAAGCAAGGCTCGGTCGTGCTCAGCCTGGAAACAGCTGATGCAGCCGCTGCAGCCGATACACCAGCCCCGGCTGACGTTTCAGCACCAAAACAGCCTCAGGCCCCCGAAACGCCTGCGCCAGCCGCTATAAATCCAGTAGCGCCTGCTGCAGCTGCAGTTGCCGCATCAACCCCTGCCGCCAGCAGCGGCCCGGTTGAAATCCGCGTGCCTGACATTGGCGACTTCAAAGACGTCACTGTCATTGAAGTGCTGGTCAAGGTGGGGGACGTGATCAAGGTCGAGCAGTCGCTTGTCACGGTCGAGTCTGACAAGGCGTCGATGGAGATTCCGGCCTCTAGCGCAGGCGTGCTCAAAGAACTCAAGGTCAAGCTCGGCGACACCATCAACATTGGCGATTTGCTTGCGGTACTGGAGGGAGCGGCTACTGTAGCCCCGGCCAGTGCAGCAGCACCCGCGCCTGCTCCGGTAGCAGCGCCTGTTACCGCTGCACCTGCTGCACCTGCTGCACCGGCAGCGCCAGCCACGCCAGCCGCTGTTGCAGCTGTGACGGCTGTGGCGGCTGTGGCCACGACAACTGCAGTCGCCGCGCATGAGCCCACGGTTGCACCCACGGGCACATTGCCCCACGCCTCCCCATCGGTTCGCAAGTTCGCACGCGAACTTGGTGTGCCGCTGGCTGAAGTCAAAGGCGCAGGCCCCAAGGGCCGCATCACGTTCGACGACGTGCAGGGCTTCACCAAGTCCGTCATGGCGGGCGCGGTGCAAACTGTCGCTCAGGCCGCCAAAGCACCCGCTGCATCCGTCGCCTCTGCCGGGTCAGGCGGATCAGGCGTGGGTCTTGACCTGCTGCCATGGCCCAAAGTGGACTTCAACAAATTCGGCCCGACCGAGCGCAAGGAGATGGGCCGCATCAAGAAAATCAGCGGTGCCAACCTGCTGCGCAACGCCATCGTGATTCCTGCAGTCACCAATTTTGACGATGCGGACATCACCGACCTCGAAGCTTTCCGGGTCGCGACGAACAAAGAAAACGAAAAGAGCGGCGTGAAGGTCACCATGCTGGCTTTTTTGATCAAGGCCTGCGTCTCGGCGCTCAAGAAGTTCCCTGACTTCAATGCGTCGATTGATGGGGACGCCATCATCTACAAGCAGTATTTCCACATTGCCTTCGCCGCCGACACACCCAACGGCCTGATGGTGCCAGTCATTCGTGACTGCGACAAAAAAGGCATCATGCAGATCAGCCAGGAAATGGGTGAGCTGGCCAAAAAAGCGCGTGACGGCAAGCTGGGCCCCGCCGACATGACCGGTGCCTGCTTCACGATCTCCAGCCTGGGCGGCATCGGCGGGCGTTACTTCACGCCCATCATCAATGCGCCTGAAGTCGCCATTCTGGGCGTGTGCAAGAGCGCGATGGAGCCGGTCTGGGATGGTAAGGCTTTTCAGCCACGTTTGATGCTGCCGCTGTCCTTGACCTGGGACCACCGCGTGATTGACGGTGCAGCTGCAGCACGGTTTAACGCCTACCTGGGCCAAATCCTGGCTGACTTCAGACGAGTGCTGCTGTGACCACACTGGTCGTCGTCAAAAAAGCAGGGCAGGTCGCCATCGCATCAGATACGAAGGTGACCTTTGGCGACACCAGCCTGTCGCACCGGTTTGAAGCCAACAGCAAGGTCTTCAAAGTTGATACCCCGCAGGGCACCAGCTACGTGGGCATGGCGGGCACGGTGGCGCATTTCCCGGCGCTGCGCAAAGCCATGGCCACATTGCCGAAAGAAGACCTGAAACTGGGCTCCAGAGACGAGGTGTATGACACCTTTTTAAAGCTGCACCCGGTGCTCAAAGACACGTTTTTCCTGCAGACCAAAGAAGACGACAACGACCCGTATGAGTCCAGCCAGTTTTCGGTGGTGATTGCCAATGCCTGCGGCATTTTTGGCCTGTACAGCTACCGCGAAGTGTTTGAGTTCAAGGAGTTCTGGGGCATTGGCTCAGGCCGCAGTTTTGCGCTGGGTGCCATGCATGCCGTCTGGGACAAAGCCAAAACCGCCCGCGAAGTCGCCCTGGCGGGTATGAACGCTGGCTGTGAGTTTGACAAAAACTCCGCCGGCCCTGTGGAAGTATTTACCCTCAAATTGAAAGCCTCCTCATGAGCGATATCAGCGTTCCGGACATTGGTGACTTTGACGAAGTCACCGTGATTGAGTTACTGGTCAAAGTCGGCGACACCATCGTGGTGGACCAAAGCCTGCTGACGGTCGAGAGCGACAAGGCCTCGATGGAAATCCCGTCATCCAGCGCAGGCGTGGTCAAAGAGATCAAGGTCAAGCTGGGCGACAAGGTCAAGCAGGGCTCAGTGGTGTTGAGCCTGGAGAACAGCGAAACTGCTGTTTTAGAGCCAAAAGTGGCTCCAGCCCAGGCAGAATCTGCGCCAGCAGCTATCAATGTCGTAGCGCCAAGCCCTGTTACAGCAGCGACAACCCCAGCGATAACTCCAGCATCAACACCAGCCGCCGCCAGCTTCGCAGGCACCGCTGACCTCGACTGCGACCTGCTGGTACTGGGTGCAGGCCCCGGCGGTTATTCAGCCGCTTTCCGCGCTGCAGACCTGGGGCTTAAAGTCATTCTGGTCGAGCGTTACAGCGCCCTGGGCGGTGTTTGCCTGAATGTCGGCTGCATCCCGTCCAAAGCCCTGCTGCACGTCGCGGCCGTGATGGACGAGGTCAGCCACCTCGGCGCGCTCGGCATCGAGTTTGGCCCGCCCAAGGTCAACATCGACATGCTGCGCAGCCACAAAGAAAAAGTCATCGGCAAGCTCACCGGCGGCCTGGCCGCGATGGCCAAAATGCGCAAGGTCACCACCGTGCGCGGGGTCGGCCAGTTTATAGGCAGCCACCACTTGCAGGTTGAAGAAACCAGCGGCCAGCACGGGCAGGAAAAAACCGGCAAAACCCAGACCATCAGCTTCAAAAAAGCCATCATCGCCGCAGGCAGCCAGGCCGTGCGCCTGCCCTTCATGCCCGAAGACCCGCGCGTGGTCGATTCCACCGGCGCGCTGGAGTTAAAAGAAGTGCCCAAACGCATGCTGATTCTGGGCGGCGGCATCATTGGCCTGGAAATGGGCACGGTCTATAGCACGCTGGGCGCACGTCTGGACGTGGTTGAAATGCTGGACGGCCTGATGCAGGGCGCAGACCGCGACCTGGTCAAAATCTGGCAAAAAATGAATGCGCCACGCTTTGACAACATCATGCTCAATACCAAAACCGTCAGCGCACGCGCCTTGCCCGAAGGCATTGAAGTGACGTTTGAAGCCACCGAGCCCGGTGGCACAGCCCCCGCGCCGCAGGTGTACGACATGGTGTTGCAAGCCGTAGGCCGCACCCCCAACGGCAAGAAAATCTCCGCTGACAAAGCCGGCGTGGCCGTCACAGACCGCGGCTTCATCAACGTCGATATCCAGATGCGAACCAACGTGCCGCATATTTTCGCCATCGGCGACATCATCGGCCAGCCCATGCTCGCGCACAAGGCCGTGCATGAAGCGCACGTAGCCGCTGAAGTCATCGCAGGCGAGCTGCAAGGCAACAAAGAACTTGCCAGCGCAGCGTTCAACGCCAGAGTCATTCCAAGCGTGGCCTACACCGACCCTGAAGTCGCATGGGTCGGCCTGACCGAGACCGAAGCCAAAGCCCAGGGCATCAAGGTCAAAAAAGGCCTGTTCCCCTGGACAGCATCAGGCCGGGCCATTGCCAATGGCCGCGACGAAGGCGTGACCAAGCTGCTGTTTGACGACTCACCCGAGGCGCACGGCCACGGCAAAATCCTGGGCGGCGGTATGGTCGGCACGCATGCCGGCGACATGATTGGCGAAGTTGCGTTGGCGATTGAGATGGGCGCGGATGCGGTGGACATTGGCAAGACGATTCACCCGCATCCGACGCTGGGCGAGAGCATTGGCATGGCCGCTGAGGTGGCGCATGGGAGTTGTACGGATTTGCCGCCTGTGCGGAAGTGAGCCGACCAATACACTATCAATTCAGTAGCTGGATGCGCAAACTGCTTGTACGCCAAGCAGCTTTCTATTTTTAAAACTCGGTCTGCAGCTGTCAGAGTTTGGGGACGATATATAGGCCTATTGGCTTTTGTCTGTGGCTTAAACCATTTCCAATAGGAATTCTTTGCTGAACCCGGGTAATGTGTTTGGTGTCAGTTAAAAAACAGATACATGCACTTTCGCTGCTATTAAAGTAGCTGCAAGACAATAGTGGTTTTTGAAATACCAATTCTTATACACATGCGCACTGAAAAGAGCCTTTGGGCATATCAAGAAAATTTTGATTTCCACATTGATATTGATGTGGGCTCACCTTTTTATGTTTCGCTGGAAAGTCACCGTGGCGAATACATCCGCGCGCCCTTGCTTAATACCTTTGGTCTGGACTCGCAAGGCGTATGGCTGCCCGGTGTGACAAAACGTCAAAAGACTTTTGTTCTGTTTGGTGGACATGTTGGCTGCGGCAAATCTACCGAACTGCGGCAGGTTGGTGCGTTGATGGCCAAGTCATACACCGTCTGCCGTGTTGAGTTAACCAAAATTCTTGACATCAACAATCTGCGGTTCGGCGACTTGCTGATTGCCTTGGCCCATGAAGTTGTAGTCACTTGCAATAACAAAGAGTTGGTCGTACAGGACGTGTTCCTCAAACCGGTTATCAATTGGTTTGAAACGCGTATTGTGAAAGAAGAGCGGTTCAAAGATCTGGATGCCGAGGTCAAAACAGAGGCAAAAGCAACGGCCGGTATCCCCTTTCTAGTGACGCTTTTGGCAACTATCACGGCTAAGTTTCGCTCTGGTGTCAGTTACCGTGAGGAGTTGCGACGGGAAGTTACAAATGGATTCACGCAACTGGTCAGTCATTTCAATGCCCTGATAGCGCATGTCAACGAATTACTGGTTGCAAGAGGTATGGGTCCCATGGTGTTTGTGATCGATGGCACAGACAAACTCAAGCGCGAAGACTCGACCCATTTCTTTTTGGCGGATGTGAATCAACTCTTGCAAATCGAAGCGCATTTGATCATCTGCGCGCCGATTGCTGTTTTGCTTGAAGAAGCTGGCACGGCGCAGCGTTTCACGTTGCGCGACCGGTTGCCCATGATCAAAATTGAAGAGCGTGACGGCACGCCCATGACGCAGTCCGTTGATGTGCTGGTGAAGTTGATTGAACGGCGCATGCCGTTGCACTTTTTTGATTCGCTCGACACTGTGCGCTATCTGGCACGTATGAGCGGTGGCCATCCGCGAGACTTGCTGCGGTTGGTGCGTGGCTGTTTTGCGTTGACTGAAGCAGCCCCTATTTCCCGCGTTGCGGCTGAGCGCGCAGTCAAAAACATGGCTTCGGAATACCAGCGTTCCATACAGCAATCGGACTGGCCTGAACTGGTGACCATCGACACATCAGGGGGTGACGATATTGACCGTACCGATGCGCGAATTCGCATGCTGTACGACCTGGTACTGCTGGAGTACAACAGCTACTGGTGGCGCAGCCACCCCCTTGTAAGAACCCTGCCGGGCTATGCCAAAGCCAGGGAAAAGGTGTCACTGACTGCAGGTTTGAGTTGAGTTGATCGATGACTTTCGAAGTCCACAGTGAACAGTCAGGCGATTTTTTGCGTCTGGCGCGCCTGTGGCAGCGCAGCAAAACCCACAGCTGGATATTCGTGGCGCTGGATGTGGCGCAAGAGCGTGATGCCCATGTTCAGCGGCTGAATGCTTTGGCTGCTGGCGGGCGTGTGTCCGTGCACGCTGGTCAAACTGCTCTGGATTTGGTTCATGCGCTAGCGCTGGCCCATCAGTTCGAGCGCCTGCATGTCGTGCTGGAGCCTGGCTGTATTTGGGATGCCGCGTGGTGGCAAGACGCCAACACGCTGCGCGAGCGGCTGGCCGATGCGTTTGCCAAACTGGTGGTTTTTTGGTTGCCCGACGACGCCGTCACCGCTGCGGCCCGTTACGCCCCGGATTTTTGGAACTGGCGCGAAGCAGTGATTGATCTGAATCGCCGTGTTACTCCCAACATGCCCATCACGCGCACCACGGCATTTGATAGCGTCATGACGGTTGACAAGACCGCCGTTCTAGAACGACTGACGGAGTTGGAAGCCTTCTTTGGTAACCAGGACGTTTCAGAACAAGCCGATTCAAGCAGCCTCGCTGCGGGTTACCTGAAGCTTGAGGCAGCGCAAGCATACGAACGCCTGGGCCAGTGGGACAACGCAACAGCTTGTGCCAAAGACGCATCAGCTTTGTTTGAGCGATTGGATAACCTGCGCATGCTGGCCCAGGCCAAAGGCCAGATCGCCGACATCATGCAGGCGCGCGGCAATTTTGATGACGCACTGGCGATCCGGCAAAACGACGAGTTGCCTGTTTATGAGCGGCTGGGTGATATCCGGGAAACGGCTATTACCAAAGGCAAAATCGCCGACATCTTTCAGGCGTGTGGCAAGCTTGATGAAGCCCTAGCGATCCGGCAAAACGAACAGCTGGCGGTGCATGAGCAACTCGGTGACATCCGTTCTGCCGCGTTGACAAAAGCCAAGATCGCCGACATTCTGCAGGCGCGCGGCAAACTAGATGCGGCGTTGGCGGTGCTTGAAAACGAGGTCGCTCCGGTGTTTGAGCAATTGGGTGATGTCCGTTCAGCCGCTGTGATTAAAGGCAAGATCGCCGACATCCTGGAGGCGTATGGCAAGCTAGATGAAGCGCTAGCAATCCGGCAAAACGACGAGTTACCGGTATATGAGCAACTGGGCGATATCCGCGAAGCGGCTGTCGCTAAAGGCAAGATCGCTGATGTCCTGCAGGCGCGCGGTAGGCTCGATGAGGCAATGACAATTCTTAAAAAAGAAGTTGTTCCCGTATTTGAGCAATTGGGTGACATCCGTTCAGCCGCCGTGACTAAGGGCAAGATGGCTGACATCCTGCAGGCGCGCGGCAAGCTGGATGAGGCGCTAGCGATTTGGCAACACGACGAGTTACCGGTGTATGAGCAACTGGGCGACATACGTTCAGCCGCCATAACTAAAGGCAAGATCGGCGACATCTTAAGGGCCCGCGGCAAGTTCGATGAGGCGCTGGCGATTAGGCAAAACGGCGAGTTGCCGGTGTACGAGCAATTGGGTGACATCCGTTCAGCCGCCGTGACTAAGGGCAAGATGGCTGACATCCTGCAAAAGCGTAGTCAACTCGACAAAGCGCTGGTGATGCTCGAAAACGAAGTTGTTCCAGTGTTTGAGCAGTTGGGCGATATCCGGGAAGCCGCCGTAGCCAAGGGCAAGATCGCCGATATCCTGAAGGCGCGGGGCAAGTTCGATGAAGCGCTAGCGATTCGGCGAAACGAACAGTTGCCAGTGCATGAGCAAATGGGTGACATTCACGCTGCTGCCGTGACCAGAAGCAAGATCGCCGACATTCTGCAGGCCCGCGGCAAGACAGATGAAGCATTGGCGATTTGGCAGCGTGAAATTCTGCCGGTTTTAGAACAGGCCGGATATGTTGCAGACGCCAGGATGGCGCGCCAGCAGATCAAGAGTTTGCAGAGTCAAATGCGCGCCTCGCCAGCATCAGGCTTGCTGCAGAGTCTGCTACGACGCAATAAGAATCTGCTGTAAATTGGCTGTATTTGTTACAGTAAATTTTTCAATGTTGACACACTATAACCGCCGATTTCCTAGCCATTGTGTTCATGATCTGGAACCTTCGGCGAGCAACCCAATGCAAAGTGTCTCGCACAAGTAGTTCTTACCATTGATGCCTTAATTACTGTGTTTGACAACCGCATCAGCGATTTCTTGGTCAACTATTTTTGTTTAACTGTACAACGCTATCAGGGAGATTGCAGTGGCCATCAATATGGGCGCTGATGCGGTTGATATTGGCGAGACGATTCACCCGCACCCGACGCTTGGCGAGAGCATTGGTATAGCGGCGGAAGTAGCGCACGGCAGTTGCACGGATTTGCCGCCTGTGCGGAAGTGAAGCAGACAAACCGCTGAAAACGCTACAAATTCAGTAGCTGGCCGCGCACATTCCAAGTGGGCTGCGCGGCCTTTTCAGTTCATTTTTTCGCTTTGAGCGGAAGCAGTTCCTGCAGCACCGGCAGCGGTCTAAATTCCGGATCTTTATGTAATAAAACAGCGCCTTGCTCGGCGGCGCACGCGGCAATCCATGCATCTGCTATCGACAGGGGATACATGGCCTTGAATTCGGCGGATTTGACCAGCAACGCAGTGCTGTTTGACATCCATTCAATTGGAAGTGCCAGACATTGCTGGTAGGCGAGTTGTCCCGCGCCTTTGTCTTCGTCCCGCCACACCCGGTAATACACTTCCATGAGTGTCATAAAGCACCCATAGCATTTGGCCTTACCGCTGATGGCAAGCCCCAGGACTTCAGCAACGCGCTCGGCACCAGCCTCATCGTCACGCAAAGTCAAAAGGGCCGATGTATTCAGCAAGAACCGTTTCATTCCAAGGCCAGGTTCTGTTTGCGAGCGGCCAGCAAACGTTTGGTTGCGCCGCCTTTGCCTTGTCCTCTGAAGGCGTCTATCGGGTTGGAGCGTACTGGCACTACGCGAATGCTGCCGTTATCCAGTATCCATTCCAGTCGATCAGCTGGGCCAAGGTTGAATTGGCTTCTGATGGCAGCGGGTACAACGGTTTATCCTCTGGAGGTAATGGTGCTTTGCATGGCAAGTCCCAATACTGTTCACTTAAGCCGAAAAACCGTTCGGGCTGAGCTTGTCAAAGCCTTGCCCTGTATCGGCAACCCTTCGACAAGCTCAGGGAGAACGGTCTTAAGAGAACAGTATTGTGGCAAGTCCCCTGAAGTGAAGTACAAAATATAAATAACTGTAATTCATCGGTCGCCAGCCCATGCTTGCGCACAAGGCGGTGAATGAAGCGCACGTGGTCGCTGAAGTCATCGCAGGCGAGTTGCAAGGCGCGCCTACCGACATGGCGTGGATAAAGTGCTCATCGCCTTCCAGGGAAGACACCACAATCACCGGCAGCCACTTGCCTGTAACCCGTTTGCGTATTTGCCGCGTGATCTCAAAGCCTTCCATGTCTGGCATCAGCAAGTCCAGCAGCACCAGGTCTGCCTGCTGCGCATCAATGCACTGCAATGCCTCTGTCCCGCTTGAGACTTGCAGGCAGTGGTAACCCATCTCGGTGACCAGATGGGCGAGGTAACTTCGGCTGGCCTCGATATCGTCCACCACCAACACGGTCAAATATTTTTCTGGTTTTGCGATAGCGCAGCGCAAAACCAGCACGGTAACAACGGGGTGACTTTCAAAATGAAGCGTGACCCACGTATTACGCCCGTTGGCCGCTTCATTCGGCGTTTCAGCATCGATGAGCTGCCCCAGCTCTGGTGTGTGCTGCGCGGTGACATGACCCTGATCGGGCTGCGGCACAGGTTGTGAAGTCATGAAATTCTGAAAATGGCACGCCCCAAATGGTGACCGTGCGACAAGCCAGCTCAAAGGGCTGGCTGCCAATCACTGTAGCTTTTTACGGTGCGGTTCTTGACGTCATTCAGGGGCGTCGCCGCTGGTTCGGGCTGCGGCCACGAAACACTTCGGAGTGGTATGCCCTGAGCCGGGACTGGCAAAACCTGTTCAGCCACGCCATGCTCGGCGTGTTTCATGCACCCTCGTGGCGTGAAGATATTGGCACGCCAGAAAGCGAATCCCTCGCTGTCGCAGATGCCTTTATGGTCGTTCACTCGACACTCGCCTACCGGCTGGGGTTGATTGCAAACTGGAGTTTTGTAACCAGGCTTGACCATCAAGACAGATAAACAGGGTATGTAGCGATAAATTTTCGCCAAATTCACCCTCTAGCTCAATGAATATAAGCGCGAGCAGCTATTAAAAATATAGCAATATCGCACTCTACGCTCTGCGCTCTAGGCCTTAAATACGTCGTGCCAGCGCCACTGCTGCGCTTGATCCGCTGCCCACCAGCTTGCACCAGGCCCGTAGCAACCAGCCAGGTGGCTGGCTTTGCAAGGCGAGAGCCTCGTCCCGGTGCTCGCACTCGTCTTGCTGGCACTGGCGCATCAGTGCCAGCAGTGCTGCGTGTTCGGGTTGGCGCTCCAGCTTGTCAATCTGGTGCTGGTAGTGTTGATCGACAAAAGTTTCAACCGCTGCAATCGTGGCATACACAGCGCGTGGGCCAAAAAGTGCAGGCAGGGCGCCAGTTGCAAAGCCCGCCAAACGCCAGCCGGGCAGCAGGCGGCTGCGCTGCGGCCATGGCAAAACGGCCTCGACCTTATCAAGATGGTCCTGCTCTGTAGCCAGGTGGCGCGTAGCAAATTCACGCACACCTGCATCACGCGACACCATCAGCAAGCCCCGGTAAATCCAGACCGCACCGGTTTCACCGGCATGGTCTGAACGCAAGTCCCCCGCCAGATCGGGTGCCACACGCGGCGCTTCAAACGCTTTGGCGATGCCCTGCATCTGCGGTCTGATGCGTAAAAACGCCCGGTAAACCAGCTCCAGTGCAGGTGTCGCACCCGGCACCCGTGCTGCCAGTGCCAGGTAGCGCCAGCCCGGCAACTTGGCCCAGAGCGCCACAAAAGCTGCGGCTCCACTGAGCACCTGCCCATCAGCACGCTGCACATGAAAGCGCGCCAAATAGTCACTGCGCACCCCGCCTGCAGGCAAGGCGCAGTCGGCGCGGCTGACGTCTGAAAATGTCACAGTGTGGGATGCATCAACCGGCTGCAGGCCCTGATACACAGCAATTTCGCGGCGACACAGCGGGCAAGCCCCGTCATACAGCACTCTCAAAGCGGAGCAGGAGTCATCTGGTTTGTGTGTCAATTCAGTCATGCTCGAATATTGCCAGAGCTGGCAATACGTCGCAGACGTGGAGCGCATTCACGCCTGCGCCATACGAGCATGGCGGCCATGCCTGGCAGCACGGTTAAAAATGAAATGCAAGACACCTGTATGCTGCAAATCAGACGTCTCTTTAACGCTGAGCCTCTTGCAAAACCACAAATTCGAGCTGATTTATTTTGCGATACAGTACGAAAACAGGCGCAGGCGGTCATTTCGAGCACGATAGAGTCAACCAAAACGGCGCCATGGAAAAAGCCGCTGCAAACCTTTCGGTCTGCAGCGGCTTTTTTATTTTGCGGCGTGGCTAGAAGCCGGGAGAAGGATCAGTCACGCGCAGGCTTGGAAAACTTGCCAGCCTTTTTCGCGGCATCACGCGGTACAAATACCTTCCCAGCAGGGCGGGCAAAGGCAGGTTTGCGATCAGAAAAATCAGGACGGGGTGCAAAACCTTCGTTACGGGCACCAAAACTACGCTCTTCGCGCGGTGCAAATCCTGTATTGCTGTTGCCAAAACCGCGATCATCCGGGCGGCGCGCATTGCGGTCATTGAAACCGGAGCGGTCAGCATAGTTGTTGCCTTGCGGCGCAGGACGGCTCTGGAAGGTGCCGCCGCTGCGGTCATCGCGACCAGCACTGGCACCACCATTGCCGAAACTGCCCGCATTGTTTCCGGTACTGTTCCCACCAAAGCCACCGCCAGCTGGTTTTCTGCCAGCGTAGCCACCGCCACCGCCACCGCCACCGCCGCCAAAGCTGCGGCCACCACCACGGTCATCACGGCCACCGCCGAAGTTGCCGCGTGGGCGGTCCGACGTGGGTGCAAAGCGCTGCTGTGGCTCCAGACCGGCGATCACGCTGGGCTTGAGGTTTTGCTGGGTGTAGTGCTCGATGTCCTGAATTTTGCGACGGTCACGGAACTCGGCAATCGTAATGGCTTGTCCTTCACGACCAGCGCGACCGGTACGGCCAATGCGGTGAACGTAATCTTCGGCTTTCATGGGCAGGCCGTAATTGATCACGTGGGTAATCGTGGGCACATCCAGGCCGCGGGCGGCAACGTCGGTGGCGACCAGAATCTGGACGCGGCCATCACGGAAAGCCATCAAACGACGGTTACGCAAGCCCTGGCTCAACGCACCGTGCAATGCAACAGCACTGAAACCATCTTGGACCAGATCATTGGCCAGGCCATCACACTCGACCTGCGTGCATGCGAACACGATGGCCTGATTGATGGTGGTGTCACGTAACCAGTGGTCGAGCAATTTGCGCTTGTGCGTCATGTTGTCAGCCCACATCAACGACTGCGTAATCGATGCGTGCTTTTCATGTGGCGAGTCAATTTCAACGCGCTGTGGCTGGCGCATCACGCGCGTAGCCAATTGCATGATGCGCGGTGCGAACGTGGCACTGAACATCATGGTCTGCTTGCGCTCAATCGTGAGCTGGTTGACTTCGGTCAGGTCATCTGCAAAACCGAGGTCGAGCATGCGGTCGGCTTCGTCCACCACCAGAAACTGGACCTTGTCGAGTTTGATTTGCATGCTGCGCTGCAGGTCAAGCAGACGTCCGGGCGTGGCCACTACCAGATTTGCATTTTGCAATTTGGCAATTTGCAGCTGGTAAGGAATACCGCCCACGACGTTGGCAATGCGCAGGCCACGGCAGTGACGTACCAGGTCAATAGCATCCGCACAAACTTGCTGGGCCAGCTCACGTGTCGGGCACAAAATCAGCGCGCCGGGTGTGGCTGCCTTGAAGTTGCGGGTATTGGTTGGGTCTTTGCGCTTTGGCTTTTTGGCAGGCGCTTCACCACGGGCAACCGCTTCGGCACTCAGGCGCTCAAACTCTGCGCGCTCGTCACGCTCGGCTTGCTCCTGCTGCATCAGCAGGGTGTGCAGCACGGGCAACAGGAAAGCTGCGGTTTTGCCGCTACCGGTCTGGCTGGAGACCAGCAGGTCGGTGAATTTGGCTTTTTTGTCTTCGCTGTTGGCATCCAGTGCCTGCATGGCTTTCGGGATGGTGGCCAGTTGCACGGCGGTTGGCTGGGTAAAACCCATATCAGCCACTGCTTGCAGCAGTTCCTTGGCCAACCCGAGCTTTACGAAACCGTTAGGCTCAGCGGCAATCACGTCCAGCGATGTTTGAGCATTTGCTGGTGCATCAGAAAAGTCAGGCGCGCCCAACATTTCGGTGTCCAGGTTTGTCTCAGGGAAAGTTTCAGGCGAAAACTCGCCACGGGCCTCAAAAGAGTCAGTCATGTTTTTTCTCACTAATCCCCTGCGTGCAATGCTTTGAATGGTTAAAGCAAAGTGGCAGGAAAACTCTACCCCCCGCGATGCAGGAAGCTTCGTTTGTGGTTAATAAAACATCAACCATCAAACGAATATACGGTTCAAGCGAAAGTTTGCCCGAAGCGTTGGCCCTGTCTACAGGGCCTCAAAGGTGTGAGGTAGATGTACAGATGCGGCGCACTTTGTGCTGCAGCAAGCCTTCGACTTTAGCACGTTTTACGGGTTTGTACCAGCTGCTGTTTTTATAAAATGCTCCCGGTAGTGCTCAAGCTCATCAATCGACTCATGCACATCGGCCAGTGCAGTGTGTTTCTGGTTTTTCTTGAAAGCGTTGTACACCTCTGGACGCCAGCGTTTGGCCAGCTCTTTGAAAGTGCTGACATCAACGTTGCGGTAATGCAAATAGGCTTCAAACTTGGGCATGAACTTGACCAGAAAGCGCCGGTCCTGGCTGATGGTGTTGCCGCACAGCGGCGACGTACCCTTTGGAACATAGCGGGCGATGAACGCCAGAATTTGCGCCTCGGCATCTTGTTCAGTCACGGTGCTGGCTTTGACTTTGTCAATCAGTCCGCTGCGCCCATGCGTGCCCTTGTTCCAGTTGTCCATTTTGTCCAGCAAGTCATCGGACTGGTGAATCACCAGCACCGGCCCTTCAATGCGCGGTGTGAGTTGCGGGCCCGTCACGATGATGGCAATTTCAATCAAACGTTCTTTTTCGGGGTCCAGGCCAGTCATTTCACAGTCCAGCCAGACCAGATTCTGGTCAGATTTTTTAAGTGGGAATTCAGTATCAAGCATCTTGCGATTCTCGCCCATCGCCTAAACTGGCATCCATGACTGTTTTATCGCCCGACTATTCGTTTATTTTCACTGTGGTTTTTGCTGCGGCTCTGGTGGTGGGCCTGCTCACGCGCTTTTATCTGGCATCACGGCAAATACGCCATGTGGCCCAGCACAGTGACTGTGTTCCAGACCCGTTCGCCTCGACCATTTCACTCGATGCGCACCAGAAAGCCGCCAGCTACACCATCACCAAAGCCCGGTTCGGCCTGCTGGAAATGGCTTTCGGCGCGGCGGTGTTGCTCTGCTGGACATTGCTGGGTGGCATTGAGGCGCTCAACCAGGCCATCAACCAGTCGTTTCTTGCGACGTATGGCTCCCTCCTGCCGCAACTGGCATTGCTGGCAGCATTTGCTGTGATCGGCGGGCTGCTTGACTTGCCGTTCACGCTCTACAGCACCTTCAAAATTGAAGAGCGCTTTGGCTTTAATAAAATGACGTTCAAGCTCTGGCTGGCCGACCTGGTCAAGGGCACGCTGGTTGGCGTAGTCATTGGCTTGCCGATTGTGGCGCTGATCCTCTGGCTGATGGGCAGCGCCGGGCGTTTGTGGTGGCTTTGGGCCTGGGCGACCTGGATGGGTTTTAACCTGTTGATTCTGGTGCTCTACCCGACCGTGATTGCACCCCTGTTCAATAAATTCAAACCGCTCGATGATGAAACCCTCAAGGTACGCGTGACGGCGCTCATGCAGCGTTGCGGTTTTGCCGCCAAGGGCCTGTTTGTGATGGATGGCAGCAAGCGATCAGCGCATGCCAACGCGTATTTCACAGGTTTTGGTGCCGCCAAGCGCGTGGTGTTCTATGACACCCTGCTCAAGCAACTGAGTCCAGGTGAAGTCGATGCGGTGCTGGCGCATGAGCTGGGTCACTTCAAGCACAAACACATCATCAAACGCATCGCTGGCATGTTCGCCATGAGCCTGGCGGGCTTTGCTTTGCTGGGCTGGCTCTCGTCGCAAGTGTGGTTTTACACCGGGATGGGTGTGCGGCCCAACATCACGGGGGCCAATGATGCGCTGGCGTTGCTGCTGTTCATGCTGGTGGTGCCGCTGTTCAGCTTTTTTATCTCGCCGGTGTTTGCACAGTTCTCACGTAAACATGAGTTTGAGGCGGATGCCTATGCCGTGTCGCAAACTGATGGGGCAGACCTCTCCAGCGCATTGCTGAAGCTGTACAAGGACAACGCCAGCACGCTCACACCTGACCCGGTATTTGTGAAGTTTTACTACTCTCACCCGCCCGCATCTGAACGCCTGGCGCGCATGGTGCCATCACGCATACAACATTCTCTGGAGACAGCCGCATGAGCCACCCGATTCATCACAACCGCAAGGCACTGGGTGCCACCGAAATCGTCACACAGCTCAGCAAGCTCAATGGTGAGCAGGCGTCAGGCTGGCGTCTGATAGATGGCGCGCTGGAGAAAACCTTCATTTTTAAAAACTACCACGAGACCATCGGTTTTGTGAATGCACTGGCCTTTATTGCCAATGCCGAGAACCACCACCCTGATCTGGCGGTGAGTTACAGCAAATGCACCGTTCGTTTTAATACGCACGATGTGGGCGGTATTTCAGTCAGTGATTTTTTCTGTGCGTCGAAAGCTGACGCGCTGCTGGTTTGAGTAAAGCACCACGCGCCGTTGCAGCGCAGGTGTCCAACACACAAGGCGGCCTGGTTGTGGCCGGTTTTGGCCGCCATGTACTTGTTGAAAAAAACGATGGTACCCGCCTGATATGCCACCCGCGCGGCAAGAAAAGTCAGGCTGTTGTCGGCGACAGAATTCGCTGGCTGCCTACCGAAGACGAAGGCACCATTGAAAAAATCGAGGAGCGCAGCAACCTGTTTTATCGCCAGGACGAGATGCGCTCGAAGTCGTTTGCGGCCAATCTTGACCAGGTGCTGATACTGATCGCAGCAGAGCCCGAGTTCTCGGAAAGTCAGCTGACGCGTGCCCTGATTGCGGCTGAAGCGTCGCGTATCACGCCCATCATCGCGCTCAATAAAAGCGATTTGATCGAGCCTTTTGGACGTGCGTGGACCAAGCTGGCACCTTACCGTGCGATGGGTTACCGCATGCTGGCTTTGGCCATCAAACCAAAATCCGAACAATCTGCTGCACCGACCGTCAACGATCTTCAAAGCGCAGAACTGATGGCCCTGCTGCAAGGCAAAAAAACACTGGTTCTGGGGCCGTCAGGCGCGGGCAAGAGCAGCCTGACCAATCTGCTGGTGCCGCAGGCCAAAGTGTTGACCGCCGAGATTTCCCAAGCCCTGAATTCAGGCAAACACACAACAACCAGCACCACGCTTTACTGGGTGGGCGGCAACAGGCAAACCGCACTCATAGACTCGCCGGGTTTTCAGGAGTTTGGGCTGCACCACATTGAGCCCATGCAACTGGCCCAGCTGATGCCCGATTTCAAGGCGCATGCGCAGAACTGCAAGTTCTACAACTGCACCCACCTGCATGAGCCGGGTTGCGGTGTCATCCTGGAGGTCAATTCTGCCAATTCGGCAAGTTCCATCAGCGCCAGCCGCTATCGTTTGTATAGCGAGTTGTTTGCCGAGCTGTCACAAACCCGGTATTGAGCAGCTGTTTTCAGCCCAGCAGGCGAGCCAGCGTCAGCAAGGCCAGCAGCACCATCCACAACACCACAGAACGCCACACCAGCCCCACGATGCTGCGCAGATGCGCAACTTCCGGCTCACGGCCAGGCGTTGACTCTGCAGCGACTGAAGCAACAGCATCAGGGTCCGTGAGCTCAAACGACTGCGACGCGCGAACACCTGCCAAAGCAGCTGGCACAGCCTTGAGCGCTTCACCGCCCAGCCTGACGTTGACCGCTCCGGATGTGGCAGCCAGAATGACACCATCATTGCGGGCTTCCAGTGCCGCAGGTGCGCCCGCGGAGAAGCGTTGCGTGTAGTTGCGCCATGCATCAATGGCATCTTCAAAACTGCCCACCACCGCAAACCCGAGCGAGGTCACGCGGGCAGGCACAAAGTCAATCACGCCCCAGGCTTTGGCAGCGGCGGTCTGCAAAGCCGGGCTGGCACCCTCCCCCGCCACGCCCGGCGTCTGGCTCTTGTGCGTCCAGTAGCGCGCTACAAACTCACTGGTGCGGTACAGCACGGCACCGGCCGGCCCCAGCCCCAGTGCTGCAAACACCGAAAACCAGCCCAGCACACCGAAAACATGCCGGTGCGCAGCCAGCACTGAATACTCAATGACATGCCGCACAATTTCACTGCGCGGCAACTCACTGGCATCGACCTGCCGCCATTCGGCCAACAAGGCTCGTGCCGTGTCCTCATCGCCATCGTCCAGGGCGTCGCGAATGTCGGTGAAGTAGTGACTGAATTGACGAAAGCCGAGAGTCACATAAAGAATTACCACGCTCCACACGAAAGCCAGGAGGACGCTCACGTTCCAGAGCAGCCAGTGAATCAGCAATGTGAGCAATGCAGGCATTGCGATGGTGACTGTCCAGACAATCCAGCCATGGTGCGACTGGCCAGCATCCAGGCTGCGGCTGGTCCAGCGTGCCCAGGCCCGAAAGACCGCATAAATCCAGTTGCCTCTGGCCAGCGGCCGGGCTTGCTCAATGATGAGGGCAAACAATACGGCGAAAAAACTCATCAGATGATGATACCCCCACGGTTGCTCACTGCGTATAGCGCCCTGCACCTTGCAGGCCGCCGCTTGCCAGAGGCTTCGCTTCTGTCACCTGTCCAAACCTGCTCAAGCAGGTTTGGAGCCGCAGGCTTCAGCCCCGAGGGGGCCGCTGCGCCTGCGGCCTGGCAAAGCCAGTTCTGCGGCCCCTGCTGGCACGAGAAGACCCAGAACTATGCACGGTCATGCACTTAAAAATCGGTAAAGGTTACGCAACATGCCTGCGGTGGCGCCCCAGATATAACGCTCTTTGCTATCGGTATCTCCTGCACTTCCCGGGCTACCTGTACGCTCAACATAAGGCATGGACAGCCACTGACGCAGCACGCCATCGAATTCAAAATCGTGGCGTCGGTGGTTGGCGGGATTCATCAGATATGCCAGGGGTACTTCAAACACATCAGCCACTTCCCCTGGGTTGGGGCTGAGAACAAAACCCGGTTTGACCAGCGCCACGACGGGCGTGATGATGTAGGCCGTCCCGGTGACATAAATTGGCAGCGTACCCAACACTTCAACATGCGCACGCGGCAAGCCTATTTCCTCATGCGCCTCACGCAAAGCGGTGTCGATGGCGTCCACGTCGGTGTCGTCTGTACGCCCGCCCGGGAAAGCCACCTGGCCAGAATGGGTCGATAAATGGGTAGCCCGCTCGGTCAGAATCAAAGTGAGTTCATCACGCATCACCAACGGTACCAATACAGCTGCCAATGCAGGCTGGCGATCTTCAAATTTCTTTTCAATGCTGTACTCGGGCGTCCAGATGGGCGGGTTCAAAAACCGCCTGCGCAGGGACGCTGGACTCAGACTGGCAAGTGTCACGCTGGCCAGGTGGTCATCAACGCCCTGCACTGGAATGCTGCGAGGGTCAAATTTTGGCAATGGCTTGGTAAAGGTCATAGGGTCTCTGGTCAGGCAAAGCGTGGCAGCCAAAAAAAAGCCGCCCAGAAGAGCGGCTTTTTTAGCAGGCGGCCAGCAATCAGGCAGCCTTGGCGCCCAGCTTTTCCTTGATACGTGCAGACTTGCCGCTGCGGCTGCGCAGGTAGTACAGCTTGGCACGGCGTACATCACCGCGGCGTTTGACTTCAATTTTTGCGATCAGCGGGCTATACACCTGGAAGGTACGCTCAACGCCCTCGCCGTTAGATATTTTGCGCACGATGAAGCTGGAGTTCAGGCCGCGGTTGCGCTTGGCAATCACAACACCTTCAAAAGCCTGCATACGCTTGCGGGTACCTTCCACCACATTCACGCTGACGATGACGGTGTCACCAGGCGCGTAAACAGGGATGGTTTTGTTCAGACGGGCAATTTCTTCTTGCTCAAGAATGGCTATCAGGTTCATGTCAATTCAACTTCCAAATGGCCTTGTCGGCATCAGTCTCGTTCATGCACGCGCTACGCTAAAGACCGCAAATCCATGGATATACCCAAAGGGTTATCAAAATGGTTGCAGTGGCCGCCAGAGGAACGAAAAGCCTTTGATTATAGCCATTTCGGTTTTAGCAAGACATCTGCTGCCAGTTCCACTAAAAAAGCCTCGTCCGTGCGGCTTAACTGGCCAGCGTTACGTGCGGCCTCCACCAGTTCAGGCCGCTGCCTGAGCGTCAAAGCCAGCCGTTGATCGCGCCGCCAGCGTTCTATATGGGCGTGATTACCCGTCAGCAATGGCGCTGGCACGCTCTGCCCGCGCCAGACATCCGGGCGCGTGTAATGCGGACAATCGAGCAGGCCATCAAGTGCCGGGTTAAAGCTGTCCAGCTGGTGGCTTCCTTCGTCGTTGAGCACACCTGGCTGCAAGCGGGCCACAGCATCGAGCAGAGCCATCGCCGCGATTTCGCCACCCGACAACACGAAGTCTCCCAGGCTGATCTGCTGGTCCACATAGGTATCGATAAAGCGCTGGTCCAGACCTTCGTAACGGCCACAAATCAACACCGCACCACGGCTGTCTGACCAGGATTGCACGCCAGCATGGTTCAACGCCTTGCCTACAGGCGAGAACAGCACGACTGGCACATTGGGCGCATCCAGGGCACGGCTTTCAAGATGGGGACGGCGCTCAGCAAGAATTTTTTCGAGGCACAGCGTGAGCGGTTCCGCCAGCATGACCATGCCGGGGCCACCGCCGAAGGGCCGGTCATCGACGCGGCGGTAATTGCCACCGGCAAAATCACGCGGGTTCCAGAGTTTGACATCGACCAAACCAGAGTCAAATGCACGGCGCGTAACGCCGCTGATCAGGAACGGGGCAAACAGCTCGGGGAAAAGAGTGATGACATCAAAGCGCAAGCTGACAACCCCCTTGTGTAGAAGCGGCCTGTACAAATTCTGAAATTTATCCGGTTGCCCAGCAAACCTGAGCTTGCTGTTGTAACTCAGTAATCAGGCTGCCAGTCCACAGTAATGCGCCTGGCCGGGAGATCAACGGCATCAACATAGACCGCCACAAACGGAATCATGCGTTCATCTGTGGCGCTGCTGCCGTCTTCACGCGTGATGGTGTACTCCACGCAAAGCACCGAATGCGGGCCGGTAGCCATCAGGTCACGAACACAACCCAGCGCTACGCCTTCGCGGTTGACGACGTTCAGTCCGATCAGATCTACCCAGTAGTACTCGTCTTTGATCGCTGCCGGAAAACTGCTACGGGGCAGAAAAATCCGGCAACCGCGCAATGCTTCGGCGGCATCGCGGTCGTCGAGACCCGCAACTTTTGCAACAATCGAATCAGAGTGGGTTTTTGCCTCGTCAATCTTGACAGCAACCGTTCCCGAGAAAGCGTTGAAGCCCGGACGGAATTTAGCGTCAGGCGCTTGCAAAAACCAGGATTTGGTCGAGAACAAAGCCTCGGGAAGGGTGCTGTGCGGCAGGATTTTCAACCAGCCTTTCACACCCCAGGCATCCAGAATGCGCCCAACTTCAATGGCATCGTCAGGCAATGCTGACGGCATCATGAGCGACATGGTGTTGCCTTGAGAAAACAGACCAGGCTGATCAGGCTGCTTTGGCAGCGGTAGCAGCGCCTTGCTTGATCAGACGCTCAACGGTGGGGGACGCCTGGGCGCCAACACCTACCCAGTGGGTCAAACGGTCCTGCATGATGCGCAGACCTTCTTCGCCACCTTTGGCAATCGGGTTGTAAAACCCGATGCGCTCGATGAAACGGCCATCGCGGCGAACGCGTTTGTCAGCCACAACGATATTGAAAAAAGGGCGATGCTTGGAACCGCCGCGTGCAAGTCGGATGACGACCATGATTTATCCTAGGGTGGTGGCGCGTGAAACAAAGCAAATTCAAGGTGAATTGCCGTCAGCACACTCCAAAAGTTCCTGCAGAGATTGAGACACACGACATGACCACCCGGTCAGCGAAATCCTGCAAAGCCTGCGATTATAGCCCGCGAACTTGGCCGCAGTAGCCAGCGGCCAATCCCAGCGTGGCTTTTATTACGTTTCCAGTTTGGTGCGTTTCGTCGTTGTTTCGCTGTGCTGACAAACCGCTGGGGCCAGCCCTGCACAGGCCCCAGACATCAGACCACCATAACGTCACAGCATAATTACGCCATGCAACCATCACGTGTAAAAAACAAAACCACCGCAGCTTTTCTGGCATTGATAGGCGGTCAACTCGGCCTGCACCGCCTGTATTTATTTGGCATGAACGACGTTTGGGCCTGGGTGCATCCCATCGTGGCAGCACTGGGATGGTGGGGGGTTGAACGTGTGAAGAACTACGGCCAGGACGACCAGCTTGCATGGGTGCTGGTGCCCTTGTTGGGCTTTACGCTGGCAGCCACGTCATTGACAGCTATTTATTACGGTCTGAGCTCACCAGAAAAGTGGAATGCGCAACACAACCCGCAAGCGCTGGACACATCCGCTGGCAACACCAGCTGGTTGACCATAGGCATCGTGGTGTTTTCCCTGCTGTTTGGTGCGGTCGCCCTCATGTCCAGTATTGCGTTCAGCTTTCAGCGCTACTTTGAATACCAGGTTGAAGAGGCGCGCAAAATTAGCCAGTAAATGTGGCCCCCACAGTTGCCCACTTCGTGTGTCGCCTTGCCCCCCGAGGGGGCCGCTGCGCCTGCAGTCTGGCTAAGCCAGTCCCGCGGCCCCTGCTGGTGAAGACAGGCTAGCTGTCCAGTTTCATGTGATCATATACCCCGTCGCAGCTGGCCGCTCTTTCGGGCACGGGCGGTGTTGCGAAGCGTCATTGAATCGATGAAACAGGAGACCGTGCAGTGAGCCAAGTCCATCCCCAAGCGCGCACCACACCGCGTAC
>JBBRMH010000037.1:0-26010 GCA_038230935.1 Burkholderiales bacterium
CGGCAAAATCTCGGACAGCAAATTCAGCGGCGCATCAGGCGGCAACATCTGGCTGTTGATCGGCAATGCCTGTCCGTTGATTTTGATCAGCGCCGGTGAATGCGCCGACAGGTACACGTCAGAGGCTTTTTTATCCGCCATCAAACGCAAGATTCTTTCCATCGTAGACATAAGTTCCCCCACGGTTGCTCACTTCGTGTAGCGCCCTGCCCCCTGAGAGGGCCGCTGCGCCTGCGGTCTGGCGAAGCCAGTCCCGCAAGCCCCTGCTTGAATATACAAAACTAGCCTGACTCAATCCCTTAGGAGGTCGTTCAGACTTGTTGTTGCGCGGGTTTTGGCATCCACTTTCTTGACGATCACTGCGCAATACAGCGAGTACTTGCCGCCCGCTTTGGGCAGGTTGCCAGAGACCACCACCGAGCCAGCCGGAATGCGGCCGTAGCTCACGGTGTCAAGCTCACGGTCATAAATCGGTGTGCTCTGGCCGATGTACACGCCCATGGACAGCACAGAGTTTTCTTCAACAATCACGCCTTCAACGACTTCAGAGCGGGCACCGATGAAGCAGTTGTCTTCAATGATGGTCGGGTTGGCTTGCATGGGCTCCAGCACGCCGCCAATGCCGACGCCGCCGGACAGATGTACGTTCTTGCCGATCTGGGCGCAGGAGCCTACAGCGGCCCAGGTATCGACCATGGTACCCTCATCGACATAAGCGCCAATGTTGACGTAGCTGGGCATCAGGATCGCACCTTTGGCGATATAACTTCCCCTGCGTGCCACAGCGGGTGGCACCACGCGCACGCCGGTCTCGCGCATCTCGGCGTCGCTCAGGTGGGCGAACTTGGTTTGAACCTTGTCGAAAAAACCCAGGTCACCGGCGCGCATCATCTCGTTGTCTTTCAGACGAAAGCTCAGCAAAACGGCTTTTTTGATCCACTGGTGCACCGTCCACTGGCCAACAGCCTGGCGCGTGGCCACGCGGATGTGGCCGTTGTTGAGTTGCGAGATGGTCTCTTCAACGGCCTGCAGCACTTCTGCGGATGCCGCCTTCGGTGACAGGTTGGCCCGGTCTTCCCAGGCGGCGTTGATGGTGGCTTCGAGTGCAGTGTTAGTGTTGGCGTTGTCTTGCGTCATTTGTGGGTTTTTCAGTGTCTGGATTGAATGAATTGAACGATGCGCTGGGCGGCTTCCACACACTCGGCGGTTTGCGCCACCAGCGCCATCCGGATACGGCCAGCGCCTGGATTGTGGCCCTGCTGGTCCTGTCCGTTGCGGGCGAGGTAGCTGCCCGGCAACACCACCACATTGTAGGCAGCGAGCAGCTCGCGTGAGAACGCTGTGTCCGAGCCTTTGAAGGCGCCTGGCAAACCCGCCCACAGGTAAAACCCGGCATCGGGCAGCGCCACATCCATCACAGCGGACAGCAGCGGCGTGACTGCAGCAAACTTTTCACGGTACATCGCCCGGTTGTCCACCACGTGCTGCTCATCGGCCCAGGCCGCCACGCTGGCCGCCTGCACGATGGGGCTCATGGCGCTGCCGTGGTAAGTGCGGTAGAGCAAAAACTGTTTGATGATGGCGGCGTCACCGGCGACAAAACCGCTGCGCAGGCCGGGCACATTGCTGCGTTTGGACAGGCTGGTCATCGCAATCAGGTTTTTAAAGTCCGGGCGGCCTGACAGTTTGGCTGCCTGCAAGCCGCCGAGCGGGGGCTCGTCTCTGAAATAAATCTCGCTGTAGCACTCGTCCGAGGCAATCACAAAGCCGTAGCGGTCGCTCAGCTCAAACAGCATCTTCCATTCGGCCAGGCCCATCACCGCGCCCGCCGGGTTGCCGGGCGAGCAGACAAAGATCAGTTGCGTTTTGGCCCAGACGCTGTCTGGCACGCTGGCCCAGTCCACCGCAAAATTGCGCGCCGCATCGCTCGGTACAAACCAGATGTCGGCACCGGCCAGCAGCGCTGCGCCTTCGTAGATTTGATAAAACGGGTTCGGGCAAATCACGGTGGCTTGTGGCTGGCTGGGGTCAATCACGGTTTGCGCGAGTGAAAAAAGCGCTTCACGCGAGCCGTTGACGGGCAGTATCTGCGTGGCGGGGTCCACCTCCAGGCCATAGCGGCGGGCCAGCCAGGCTTGAATGGTTTGCCGCAGTCTGGGCTCGCCGAGCGTGCCGGGGTAACTGGCCAGCCCGCCAAAGCTGGCGCTGATGGCATCTTTGACCAGCTGCGGCGTGGCGTGGCGCGGCTCGCCAATGCCCAGGCTGATCGGTGTGTAAGCCGGGTTCGGCGTGACGCCTGCATGCAACTGGCGCAATCGCTCAAAAGGGTAGGGTTGAAGGCGTGAAAGCAGGGGATTCATGGACTGGATTATCCCGCGTGAACGCTGTTTCGTGCTGCCCGCAGGAGCGCTGTTGGCAATTGTTTCAGCAGGTTTTGTTGTATGCTATAAAAATAATAGCTGGCAGCGCATATTTCGCAGGGGCCAAGAGCCTTTTTGATGTAAAAAATAGCGCTTCTACTGGCAGCTGCGGCGCGTGACGCATTTCAAGCCCGCTGTCAGGGGTATCTGCTGTGCGGGGTCGGGTAACATTAACAGTACGCGCAGCATCTGGTGCTGGCGCTATCGCGTCGAAGAAGTTCTATTCAATCAAGGGCTTGAGTCAAATAAAACACAGGCTACGCAGTGCGTCTTAATTCAATCAAGTTATCAGGCTTCAAGTCCTTCGCCGAGCCGACCCACTTTGTGTTGCCAGGCCAGCTGGTGGGTGTGGTCGGACCGAACGGTTGCGGCAAATCCAACATCATGGACGCGGTGCGCTGGGTGCTGGGCGAATCCAAGGCCTCGGAGCTGCGTGGCGAGTCGATGCAGGACGTGATTTTCAACGGCACCACCACCCGCAAGCCGGCCAGCCGCTCAAGCGTTGAGCTGGTGTTTGACAATGCCGACCACCGCGCCGGGGGCCAGTGGGGCCAGTTCGTTGAAATTGCTGTCAAGCGTGTGCTCACGCGGGACGGCACATCAAGCTATTACATCAACAACCAGCCGGTGCGCCGCCGCGACGTGCAGGACGTGTTTCTGGGCACCGGCCTGGGGCCGCGCGCCTACGCCATCATTGGCCAGGGCACCATCAGCCGGATCATCGAGTCCAAACCTGAAGAGCTGCGGCTGTTTCTGGAAGAAGCCGCAGGGGTTTCCAAATACAAGGAGCGCCGCCGCGAAACTGCCAACCGGCTGCACGACACGCGTGAAAACCTGACCCGGGTTGAAGACATCCTGCGTGAACTCAATGCCAACCTGGAGCGACTGGAAAAGCAGGCAGCGGTGGCCACCCGCTACAACACCCTGCAGGCTGACGGCACCCTCAAGCAGCACCAGCTGTGGTTTTTAAAGCGTGCTGACAGTGAAGCTGACCAGAACCGGATCAAGCAGGAGGCCGACAAAGCCGTGAACGATCTGGAAAGCCGTGTGGCAGACCTGCGCCATCTGGAAGCCGACCTGGAGACGATTCGCCAGGCGCATTACGCTGCAGGCGACCAGGTGAATCGGGCGCAGGGCAAGTTGTACGAGGCCAGCACGGAGGTCGGCCGGCTGGAGGCTGAAATCCGCTTTGTGGTCGAGGGCCGGGTGCGTGTGGAGCAGCGGCTGGAGCAGCTCAAGGCGCAAACTGCCCAGTGGGCCACGCGCCAGGAAGACGCGGCAGGCGAGCTGGACAACCTGCAGGCCCAGGCCGACGAGGACGAAGAACGTGCCGGGTTGCTGGAAGCACAAACCGAAGAGCAGCAAAGCCAGCTGCCCGCTCTCGAAGAAACCGTGCGCCGAGCACAAGCGAAGGCCAACGAGCAGCGCAGTGCTGTGGCCCAGGTGCAGCAGCAAATCCAGGTGCTGGCAGCAGACCAGCGCAATATGGAAAACCAGTCGCGTAACCTTCAACAGCGCCATGACAAGCTGGCAGCGGATCGCAATGCCCTCAATGCACCTGATGAGGCGCGGTTAAGCCATCTGACCGACCAGTTCAACGCCGCACAGGAAGCGCAACTTGAGGCGCAAGGGCGTCTGGAAGAGCTGACGCTGGGCGTGCCGCTGCTTGACGATGAGCGCCGCACCAGGCAGCAGGCCGTCAACACCGAGTCAGCCAGGCGTGCTGACCTGTCGGCCCGGCTGGAGGCCCTCAAGGCGCTGCAGGAAAAAGTCAAAACCGACGGCAAACTCAAGCCCTGGCTGGCCCGGCATGGGCTGGACGGCCTGCAGGGACTCTGGAGCCGGCTTCATATGGAGCCAGGCTGGGAAAACGCTCTGGAAGCGGCCCTGCGCGAGCGTCTGGGCGCGCTGGAAGTCAGCCGTCTGGACATGGTGCGCGGTTTTGTGGGCAGCGACTCTCATGCAGCCAACGCTGCAAGCCACACCGCACCACCTGCCAAGCTGTCGTTCTACACATTGCCTTCTGCCGTGGCAGCTGGCAAGCTTAACGCGGCCATCCAGCTCAAGCCGCTGGCGGATTTGCTGCGTCTGAACGATGCGGGCTTGTCCGCCCTGATGGCAGACTGGCTGCAGGGTGACTACACCGCGCCCAGCATGGACGACGCACTGGCTGCACGCGGGCTGTTGCAGCCAGGCGAAGTGATTTACGTCAAGAGCGGCCACGCCGTGATGCAGCACAGTGTGAGTTTTTATGCGCCTGACTCCGAGCAGGCGGGCCTGCTGGCGCGTGCACAGGACATTGAAAACCTGGGGCTGGAACTCAGGGCACAGGTACTGATCAGCGATGAGGCCAGGGGTGCACTGCTTCGCGCAGAAGCCGCTTATGCGGATGCGGCTCAGCGTCTGGCAGCGGCCAGGCGCGAAGCCACCGAAGGCCAGAGCCGTGCGCACGGCCTGCAGGTTGAAGTCCTGCGTCTGAGCCAGCTGGCCGAGCAGACCCGCGCGCGCAGCGCGCAGATTCAGGCCGACATGACAGAGGTGGATCAGCAGATGGAGGACTTGCAGGAACGCAAGATCACCGCTGAGGCGCGTTTTGAAGAGCTCGACATGCAACTGGCTGACAGCCAGGAGCGCCATGCCCAGCTGGACGACCGGGTCATCGAATCTGAGCGCGCATTGACCGAGTCACGTGAGCAGCAGCGTGCGCTGGAGCGCCAGTCGCAAGAAGCGCAGTTTGTTCTGCGCGCCCTGAGTGCCCGGCGCGAAGAACTGGCCCGGTCCATCGAAATTGCAGCGCAGCAGGCCCAGACCATTGCACTGGACCAGGAGCGTGCCACGCAGGAGCTGTCGCGTTTGTCCGATGCGGCTGCCCAGGCCGGGCTGCAATCGGCCCTGAACATCAAACTTGAGCGTGAAGCCGATCTGGGTGCCTGGCGCAGCCAGTACGACGACCTGACAGCCAGACTGCGCACCAGTGATGAGGGGCGGTCTGCGCTGACGCGTGAACTGGAGCCACTGCGCCAGCGTATCACCGAGTTCCAGCTCAAGGAGCAGGCGGCTCGGCTGGGTTTTGAGCAGTACGCCCAGCTGCTGAGTGAGGCACAGGCCGATCTGGCGGCCGTCGAGCTGTCGATTCAGACCGCATATCAGGGTGCCGGAGTGCGTCTGGCCGGCCTGCAGGGCGAGATTGACCGCATCAACCGCGAAATCCTCGCGCTGGGCTCGGTGAACCTGGCAGCACTTGACGAGCTGGGCACGGCGCGTGAGCGCAAGCAGTTTCTGGATGCACAATCAGCCGATTTGAATGAAGCCATGGCAACACTTGAAGATGCCATTAAAAAAATCGACATGGAAACCCGTGACCTGCTGGCCAGCACCTTTGAAACTGTGAACGGACATTTTGGCCGGATGTTCCCGGAACTGTTTGGCGGCGGCCATGCACAGCTCAAAATGACGGGCGACGAGATTCTTGATGCGGGTGTGCAAGTGATCGCCCAGCCTCCAGGCAAGAAAAACCAGACCATTCATTTGCTGTCAGGCGGTGAAAAAGCCCTGACCGCGATTGCCCTGGTGTTTGCAATTTTCCAGCTCAACCCGGCTCCGTTTTGCCTGCTCGACGAGGTCGATGCGCCGCTGGACGACGCGAACACCGAACGCTATGCCAAACTTGTGAAAAGCATGAGCCAAGAAACCCAGTTTTTATTCATCAGCCACAACAAAATCGCCATGGAAATGGCCGAACAGCTGATTGGCGTGACCATGCAGGAGCAGGGTGTGTCCCGCATCGTGGCGGTAGACATGGAGTCTGCGCTGGGTACGCTGGGCACGCAGACTACGGCGGAGCTCGCAGCATGATCTCGCTTCAAATCGGCTTGGCGATCGCCGGTGGCCTGCTTCTGGCATTTTTGGTGGCGCACAGCGCCTGGTCGGCCCGAAAGAACAAGCCAAAACAGCCGACGCCGGAACTCACGCCCGGGCTGGGGCCTGAGCCTGTTGACAAACTTTCTGAAACTGCTGGAGACCTCGCCCCAGGAGACAGCGCACTCGAAAGGCGTGAACCGAGTTTTGACAGGGGCGCTGACCAGGATTCCGGCCTTGCGGTGCTCAGTGCCTTGACCACTTTGCTGGTGCCCGAGAAAAAGCCGGGTCTGGACGCATTGATCGATGTGATTGCGCCGGTCGTGCTGGATTCCGGCGTATCGGGCGAAGCTGCACTGGCGGCGATGCCCGCGACACGCCGTGTTGGCAGCAAGCCGTTTGCCGTGGAGGGCTGCAACACGCACAGCGGGCAATGGGAGTTTCCGGCAGCGGGCCAGCACTACAGTGCTTTTCATTGTGGTGTGCAGCTGGCCAACCGCACAGGCGCTCTCAACCAGATTGAATATTCCGAATTCGTCATGAAGGCGCAGGCTTTTGCCGATGCGATGGGCGGCGAGGCCCAGTTTCCCGACATGCTTGACGAGGTCGCGCGCGCCAGAGAACTTGACCAGTTCGCCAGCGCGCATGACGCCCAGCTGAACTTCACGGTGCGTGCGTTGCAGACGGCCTGGAGCCCGGGTTATGTGCAGCAAAGTGCTGCCAGATACGGTTTTGTGGCGAGCTCCATACCTGGCCGTATGGTGTTGCCTGCAGCGCAGCACGGCAGTGCACCTGTTTTGACACTGGTGTTTGACACCCAGGCTGCCATGGCTGAAGAGCCCGAGCAGACCGCACTGCGCGAAATCACGCTGGTGCTGGACGTGCCGCAGGTACTGCGCGCCGAACAGCCGTTTGTACACCTGCGTACGACTGCCATCGCGCTGGCCACCAGCATGGACGGTGCCATCATTGACGACAACGGCAACCCGATTCATGCCGATGCCATGGACGTGATTGGCGCTGAGCTGGAGCAGCTGTATGACACGCTGGACGGGCGTGAGTTGTCAGCCGGCTCGCAACTGGCACGGCGTCTGTTCTCCTGATTCTGGTGCGTCACAGTGAACATCGAACTTTTTGGTGACAGTCCGGGCGAGTCGCTTTTTCATGACAAAAAGCGTGCCCGGGATTTGCAGGACCAATTGCGTGCCCACGCGCATCGCTACTATGTGCTGGACGACCCGCAGATTCCCGATGCTGAATATGACCGGCTTTTCAACGAGCTGCAGGCCCTGGAGTCAGCGCACCCCGAGTTGCAAAGCCTGGACTCGCCAACACAACGGGTAGGCGGCAAGCCGCTGGCGCAGTTTGCCAGCGTGCGCCACAAGGTGCCCATGCTGAGCATTCGCACTGAAACCGACACCGAGGCCACAGGTGCTCAGAACTTCGACACGCGTGTACGAAAGGAGCTGGGACTGACGGCGTCTGACCCGCCAGTTGACTACGTGGCAGAACTGAAGTTTGACGGTCTGGCCATGAGTCTGCGCTACGAAGCCGGGGCGCTGGTACAGGCAGCCACGCGGGGTGACGGGGAAACCGGCGAGGATGTGACGCAGAACATTCGCACCATCCAGCAGATACCGCTGAAGTTGCCCGCAGCTGCTCCGCCTGTGCTGGAAGTGCGTGGCGAAGTCTATATGGGCCGCGCTGATTTTGAAGCTTTGAACGAGCGCCAGCGGGCCAAAATTGCCCAGGGCATCAAAGGTGAGAAAACCTTTGTCAACCCGCGCAATGCCGCCGCTGGTGCCGTGCGCCAGCTCGACCCGGCCATTGCGGCGCAGCGGCCACTGAGCTTTTTTGCCTATGGCCTGGGTGAAGTCACCGCCCAGGAAGAAGGAGGGCCGACGTTCATGACCCATTTCGACATGTTGCAGACCCTGGCATCATGGGGTTTTCCGGTTGCCGGGCAGGTAGAGCGTGCGCAGGGTGCTATTGAATTAATAGCGTATCACCGCCGCATGGGAGCCAGCCGTGACCAGCTGCCCTTTGATATTGATGGCGTGGTCTATAAGGTCAACGCGTTGAGCCTGCAACGCCAGCTTGGCTTTGTGACCCGGGAACCACGCTGGGCTGTCGCGCACAAATATCCGGCGCAAGAGCAGCTCACCACCGTGACGGGCATCGATGTACAGGTCGGGCGCACAGGCAAACTGACACCCGTGGCCAAGCTGGCCCCGGTGTTTGTGGGTGGCGTGACCGTGACCAATGCGACTTTGCACAATGAAGACGAGGCGCGCCGAAAAGACGTGCGTGTAGGCGATACGGTGGTGGTTCGCCGTGCCGGGGACGTGATTCCCGAAGTGGTCAGTGTGCTGTTCGACAAGCGCGTTGAAAATGCGCCAGCTTTCACCATGCCGCACCAATGTCCGGTGTGTGGCTCTGTGGCTGTCAGGGAGGAAGGTGAGGCCGATTACCGATGCACCGGTGGGCTGTTTTGTGGCGCGCAACGCAAGGAAGCCATCCTGCATTTTGCCCACAGGCGCGCTGTTGAAGTCGATGGCCTGGGCGACAAGCTGGTCGAGCAGCTGGTTGACAACCACATCATCCGTACCCTGCCTGATCTGTACAAGCTCGGGCTGGTGGCCCTGAGCGGTCTTGACCGCATGGCTGACAAGTCGGCGGGCAACCTGCTGGAGGCGCTTGAAAAATCCAAGCAGACCACGCTGGCGCGTTTTGTGTTCGGGCTGGGTATTCGCCATGTGGGTGAGGCCACTGCCAAAGAGCTGGCGCGCCACTTTGGCAAGCTCGATGCGATCATGGATGCAACCCAGGAAGCGCTGCTTCAGGTCAGCGATGTCGGCCTCATCGTTGCCAGCAGTTTGCGTACGTTTTTTGACCAGCCGCACAACCGCGAGGTGGTCGAACAACTGCGTGCGTGCGGCGTGACCTGGCCAGAAGGAGAGCCTGCACCAAAAGCGTTCACGCCATTGTCAGGTAAAACTTTTGTCATCACCGGTGCATTGCCTACTTTGAGCCGGGACGAGGCCAAAGACCGGGTGGAGTCGGCGGGCGGAAGAGTTGCTGGCTCGGTCAGCAAAAAGACCGATTATGTTGTGGCTGGGACAGACGCCGGTAGCAAGCTGGTCAAAGCTCAGAGCCTTGGCGTGAAGGTGATTGACGAGGCAGCGTTGCTGGCATTGCTGACCGCACAGCCTGACTGACTCTGACGATTGCATGATTTGGCTCGCATCATGACGGTCACCTCACTTTGCAAAAGTTAACTGGTAGGCGTAGTTTCCAGGCGGCAGCGACGAGAAAACCACGGATGCACGGTAATCGTCGATCTTTGTCACCACCGGCTTGGGCATTCCGATTTTCGATGACTCCACGTCTGGCATAAAGCCTTTTTGCGGCAACATGACCATGACTGTGGCGCCATTAAGAGGGTTTTTCCCGGTGATGGTGATGTTGAATTCAACGCGTTTGCCAGAAGTCTTGTAAGACATCCTGAACCGCTCCCGTTCCCGCCACCAGTCTGCAACCTGACCTGCTGAAGCAAGCCAGACCTGATTGCGTCGTGTTTTCAGGTGCTCAAGAAAGCCAGGCATGGCCTGCGTCAAGGCGCTTTCAGGTCCAAAATTCTGACTGTGAACACTCAGCAACCCCAGCGCACCAGTATCAACGGCCAGATCGAAATCCTCTATCAATTCTGTAGTAGTTTGTGCCACCGAAAGATTTTGCCTGGTGAGGTTGATATCGTCACGCTGCGTGCGGGGCAGAACCACCAGCGAATCTTCAACCGCAACACCTTCCTGCTTGACAAACAGGGGCAGCCTTGCATCTGACCTGGCCGGGTCAGCGGTGTGATGGCGAATACCCGCTTTTTGAAGCAATGTTTCGGTAGCTGTATCGTAGCCCTCAGTGGGCGCCCTGAAACCTGTCATACGGCTGGTATCCGGCACCACCGATGCCATTTCTGACTTCATGGTGTTTATCCGCTGCTCCTGAATGCTGGCTGGCTGGCCCTTGAAGCTGTCATGCACATCCGCGTGGTAGCCCACTTCAAAATCGCGTGCCAGCATGGTCAGCACGTCCGGAAAAAGCTTGCCCACTGAAGTCAAAACATAAAAAGTCGCGCGGTAATCGATAGATTTCATCAACTCTGCAAATGGAACAGCGTTGGAAAAACCCTGTTCAGTGTCCATTTCCATGACTTGCGCTGCAATCTTGCCGTTGGGCCAGGAGGCCCGTATGAGTGCGGGTTCACGCTGCAGCCACTGAAGTGTGTCGTCGATCAGATCGTAGGCCACCAGCGGATGCGATTCCCAGTTGGATTCGGCAAAAGCGAAATAAGCCGTGCGGTTCAAACCGCCAGGTGCTTCCGAATACACAATCGCGCCTTCAGTGCGCCTGGCATCGTCAGTGATACGGGCATAGTCCATAAAGCGGGCTGCAACCATTTCACCCTTGACGCGCAACAGTGGCTCGGAGGTCTTGTCCATCCAGATGCGCTTTCCGGCGTCCAGGGTATGCGAGAGCGGCGATTCACCCGTAAACGTCAGATTACGGGCATCTTCTGTGGCTGGAATTTCACCCAGCATCTTCACACCCATGCTCTCCAGCAGTTGCCAGCCTTCCCATTCGCCTTTGCCATTTCGCGTGCCTGTTGCCCAGGTGCTGAGAACGGAACCGCCTTTGGCGCGGTAAGCCTGTATTTCGGTGCGCTCTTCAGGACTAAGAGACAGAGCCGACGGAAGGATCAGCACGCCGACTTTCTGTTTACCCAGCTCTGTGGCTGTTTTTACTTCTTTGAAGCTTGCCTTGCGGTTGGAGAAATAATTCCGCCATGGCACCAGAAGTGTTTCGTAATTTCCACCGATTCCCTTGAAGTAGGTATCGGTGTTGGACGAAGCATAAAGTGTGACGTTATCTCTTGCTGTCGCCACGTAAGCCAGACCACCGTTCGCATCCAGTGTTGATGCTTGCCAGCCCATTGTCTTCATCACGGCAAGGTAAACCACTATCGGTACCAAGAGTCCAACAATGATCATGAAGGGCATGTAGAACCCTAGCCGCTGAAAGAATGGCCTATTTTTGAACTCGTCTGTATTAACAATGGCCATGAAGGTGAACTACTTTAGCTTTGTGCGGTGACACATCACCTGACTGATCATTTGGAGGCTGAATTTTCCACGGTGTCTGGAACATAGCGCTTGAGAAAAATGGGTTCCCTGGACGTACCACTTGCCGAAGAGTCGTCGCTTTTTTTGGCCTTTGGCTTGCGGCTATCGCGCAGTTTGAACGCTGCGTAGGCCCCGACACCAACAATCAGGGTGCCTATGGTGGTTGCCAGAATGACGGTGGCGAGTATAGAGATGAGATCCATGTCAGAGTTTTCCTTCCCGGTCCAGTTTGCCCCATGTCATGGTGTGACCACGCCATTCTTCGATAGTTGCAAAAACTTTGGAAACGTCAATGATGGTAATGTAAAAAAGCCTGAATAAAACAGCATAAAGAATCAGCGAGGGGGCTTCTTCTTCAATCACAACGCAATACGCTGCAGCAACCACATCCAGAACGGTGAGTTGCAGCCACCAGTAAAAAAGCAGCGTAGACAAGCCGTACTGAAGCGCTACATAAGAGAAAAAAACACTGCCAAGCAAAGTGGAAAAAGGCCACATGATGCCCTCGAACAGCATGTACCAGAGAATAAAACAATTCACGCCAGCCTTTCGGGGCTGCCACAGGGATGCACTGTGCTTGCTTGTAGCCTGGAGAATACCGCGTGTCCAGCGGTAGCGTTGCTTTAGAAGGTTGAGCAGTTGACTGGGTGTTTCTACCCAGGCAATAGCCGCAGGCTCGTAAGCGATTTGCCAGCCGCGCATCAGCATCTTTAACGTGAGATCGCAATCTTCGGCAAAAGTGTCGTGGTCATAGCCGCCGACTTGTTGCAACACTGACTTGCGAAACATGCCAAGCGGGCCAGGAATAATGTTGACGATGCGCATGAAACTTTGCGCCTTTCGTGCCATGGCCAGGCCCTCGACATATTCGAGGGCCTGAATATTGCTCCATACATTCTCGCGGTTGATCACTTTGACGTTACCTGCTACGGCACCGATCAGCGGGTTGTCAAAATGACGGATACAGGCTCGCAAGGTATTGCTTGACAGCTTGGAGTCACCATCCATGTTGAGGATGAATTCACCGCGTGCCGCTGTCATGCCCGTGTTCAGTGCTTCGGCTTTGCCACCATTGCGTTTGGTAATGACCCGGATCGGAATGGAATGGGGTTCCCGTGCAACACCTAACGACTTTTCGTAAGTATCGTCGGTCGAACCATCGTCAATGACAATGATTTCATAGTTTGGATAATCCAGCAGAAGCAGCGACCGGATGGCGGCCTGTATGACTAAGCCTTCGTTGTAGGCTGGCACGACAAGCGAGATCATGGGCAACGCGTTGTCGTCGCGAATCTGGTTGGTAGATGGGACATCCTTTTTATACAGACTCTCCAGATGATCCATGAACGAGTAAAGAATCATCGCCGAATAACGGATCACCAGAATCAAAAGAAAAGCAAGCAGATATATCGAAATAGCGGACAGAAGATAACTCTCAAGCAAAAGCGCAAATGAGCCCTTGGCGTTGCGAACCGAGTTAAAACTGTAGCTTAGTGCAGCGATTACAAACACCACAGCCCCAAAGCCCCAAGCATAACGCGAAAACTTTTTTACTTCCAAAGCTTCTCCACGCTAACGCTGGCAGATTTGGATTTGTACTCGGCACTATCGCGCTTACTCGACAAAACACCAGCGTTAAATCCAATCGCTACATCAGAGGTGACCCAACGCTTGCCCCCTGTCTGAACACTCCAGCTGTTTCCTGCGTCTCCGTAAAGTGGCACCCCACCTTGAACTGAAGTGTAGAAATTCCATTCTGGGCCCGCCCACTCGGCAATGACACCCGCGTAAGCTGCACCGTACCCTTGTGCAGGTGACCAGTAATTCGACGAGCTGAATTTGGCATCACGGGTCTCAAAACCTACAAAGGGCGTGAAATGGCTACCCAACGGTCGCCATGATGATTTCAGGTTTACGCTGCTGGTGACAATTCTGTTTCCATCAGATATGTTGTAGTAGTTACCACTGGCCGTCAATCTACCGAAAGGCAAGTCTTGGTTCCAGGTCAGGCCGGCATTCCACGCTGCCAAGTTGGCAGCAAGTCCATTGGGATTGGTAGAAATCCGGCCCCAATTGATGCGTCCCGCGCGCAATGACAACTGGTCATCTAGGAGACTAATTTGACCGCTTGCAAATAAGTTAGCACCGTTGTTGTTACCGTTTACGCTAAGTTTGCTTGCCGAACTGATTTCAAGGCTTGGTTTGAGTGCCAAGTCCAGCGCTTGGTAACGAAAGGTCGCTTCCGGCTGTCTGGTCTGAACAGTAGGTAATGTGTCTCTCACCGCACTGGCCTCTATCTCCATGATTCTGGAACCAGAATTGTCGCGCCAGCGATGGTTGATGGTCGCAACCCGAACCTGGATTTCTGAAGAGTCACGGGAGCCGCCAAAGCTTACTGTTGTACGCGGCTTCAGTTCTCGGTTGGACAGTTCCAATCCTTCGATTGCATCCTTGTTTTCGGGGTCACTGGCAAGAACGGTGCGGTACAGCGGCGCAGCTTGATCGTCGCGTCCGCTCCAGCGGAAAACGTTTGCGATACCGATATTGGCTTCATTGGCATACTTGCCTTTGATGAGCCCTTGATACGTAGGGATGGCTTCTTTTATCCGGCCAGTCCAAGCCAGGCTGTTTGCAACGATCAATTGCAGATCATCGTCCAGTTTCTCTTTGGTCATCAAGGCCAGCCCTTCAGTACCTGCAGCCTGGTAATTTCCTGCGGTATTGAAGTCTAAAATACGTTGCTGCTCAGGCGTGCGCTTGATGGCTTCGAGTGCTTCTAAGGTTTTACCAGCTCCCGCTGGAGGAATATATTTAAAGGGCTCGATTGGAATAACACTTCCAGGTGGCGCGGCCGTGCCCTTTCGATCCAAGCTGGGATTGATCGATAGCTCACCAGTCTGGGCCCAGCTGATAAAAGGCAGTCCCATACAAATCAGCAGTGAAGTGAGCTTCCAGCCCGATGGTTTGACCGAGTCGGTCTGGTGAGCGCGATGCAAAATCGTGGTTTTCGTAATTGTCATTGTTGTTGCAATCGCAGGTAGTCAGTTTCCCTGGTCGAAAAAGACCAATTCGGGAACTTCACATTTGCTCGGTTTCCAAAAAAGGTTCAGACCTCTCATTGAATTGTTGCACATACCTTGCGCAACACCATTACGAAAGAAGGTGAATTTACGCTTAAATCCCCAGAGGTCACTTCATGATCCAGACTTGCAAAGAACATAAAAATGTCGCAAAAACAGGGCATAGTGACAGAGGGCTATTTGGAAATGCTGCGAGTAGCCCGTGGAGCCTCTTTTTTTCCAAAAGCAGCCGCATTACTTGCTCCGTCATAACTGAAAAGAGGTTCTTCGGTTGACTTCGCTGACAAATTTGGCAGACTTGCATTTTCGTTGGTCAAGTCGCTTAAGGCCGAGACGAACGTGTCAACCACGGGAGTGCGTGACACAGTGTAATCCTGGGCAGGGTTCTGGCTTTGTCTTATCACGGGCATTTGTGCGGTTGGTAACCGAGGCAGTGTAGCAATCGCAGCTGGCCGTTGAGTACCTGCAACACTTTTTACCGATTGCGTCATGGATGTAAACGATGGACTGTCTGTGGAGCTAAACGTCGACACACTCTGTCTGGCAGCTTGCCCTGTATTTTTCTGTGGTTCATCAGCACGACGATTAGCTCCAGATATCTGAAGCAGTACGCTCAATTCAGGCTGTATTTCTTCACGATGTATAAACAGTTTTGGATCGTTGAATGCGGCATCCACTGCCATGCCGAGAATCTGTTCGAGTGTGACGACAATCTCGGATTGGGGACAAGCATTCAGAAAAATATAGCAGGACTCACCGTCTGAAGTCATCCGGTCGCCGGGACGGGTCAATACATTACGGGTCAATATGCCCACCACTGTCATGCCAGGCATCGGTTTGCCTGTGACCATTGCACAAGGCGCACCTACTGATTCTGCGCGATCAAGGCTGGCAGTGACTTCCCGCACAAACGCCTGGACAGGAAGGTAAGCGGGCTGTTTTGGAGGGAATGCACTCTCCACTGCAGATTCAAAGTTGACGTCAACATCGCGTTTGAATACTTGCCCGTCAAGCGACTCCAAAAGAGCTGGCATACGGGCTGTTGGCACATCCCTGTGAACAACCAGACTAACCCCAAGGCGCAAAAGCAGCGCTTCACTTTGATTGCCAAGAGACGCTTCTTTTTCCTGAACCACAATGCGCGCGTAGCGCCCCAGGCTAACCCGAAGGGAATGCACTGTTTCTGCAAGCTGCTGCAAATTGGAGTCACCATCAAAGCTCAAAATGCACATGGCAGAACGCATATTGCGTGAAGCGTGCATCATGCCTATCGAGGTATCGACCCGTTGCCACACACCGGGAACCTGCCCAGTCATGTCATCCAGATCGGGGTCCATATAAAAATAGTGGGGTTCTGCGTCTGATATGTCCGCTTTTTGTTCGATTTTTTCCTCTTCGCTGACCTGTTTGGAAATGACCGTTCTGGTGGTCGCTTCATAAAGCCCAGAGTCAAGTGTTAACAGTGGGTAGTTTCTTGCGGTAATCGTTCCTTCAGGCGATTGCCAGTAATCGAACGTGATCTCAAGGCCATCCCTGTCTCCACTCAGCCGGGCGATTCCGGTTAGATGGTCCATCAAAGCGTTGATGGTGCCAGCATGCTCCGAGGTTGACCTCGAAAAAACGAGTAAGGCTGTCACTTTGCGCTGGGCAAACCACTTGCTGAGAACATCGATTTGGTCCAGAGCCAGAGAAATATCATGCAGGCTCAGCAGTTCATCAGCCTGATCAAACAAGAGGTAGCTGTTTTCTGCAATCTCAAATTGCTCAAGCTCTTTGACAAAGCTGTCAGCCCCAAAACGGAACATTTTTTTTGAAAACTCATCCTGCATCACGAAAAAATTGAGCTGATTGGTACCCATCAGTTCGGATGCATTGAAACAATCAAAGGACTCAACCCTCCGGATGAACAACTCTGGGTTATTCTGCACAACAACATTGCACGTTCGATTCGCCCTGAGTGCACTTTCGAGTCCTCCAGCGAGCAGGGGAAATCTTGCTGATGGCAGTTCGGCAACAAGAACGTAAAGACCGCCATCCATCATGCTGGCGGTCAAATTTGACAGCCCCTGGATGCCGAGACCGACATTCGATGTCGTGGATGGATGGGTGATTGGATGATTCAAAACAAGTACTCCAATGGTGTGGACAGTTATCTGTATTGCTGTTTTTGTGATGGATACCACCCTTTGCATGCACGCGGCAAATCTGGCTTTGTGTCCAGAATCTTTATTTTGAAGTGGTCATTTTCAATTTGTGACATCAAGGCCCGCCAACCGTTATTTACATCTTGTTACTTGAAGTGCAACAAATGGCAGCGTGTCTTCAAGTGGGTGAGAAACGCGATGCTAAACCACACTTGAGAACCAATCAATAAAACTTTTCAGGCACAATAAAAATTGTTGTAATTGCTTCATCGCCCATCTTTATTTTACAATATGTTTCGTATGGGTTGCAAAAGTCGTGTGGCCGGTTTGCACACTATTGCTCAATTACCAGTCTTTGATATGTATTGACACACCTTGCGGTGCCACTACCAACCCATGCCTGCAGAGACAAGGAGTCTGGCGAACCCTGCAGTTGAAACTGTCAAAGACTTGGTTCACCAGATGAAAACGCTCCAGTTTTGACGTCTGGGCTGGCGTCAAAGTTTTGGACAAGCGCATTCCGGAGTCATTGAAATCAGACGCTGATCCATCGGTTTTCACGGCATGGCAGGCAACTTTTGTGTCATGACAATAACCGGGCAAGCCATAGCCAGTGTTTTATCGGGTCATGCCCTGGTGACGCATCAACGCGTCTATCGAAGGTTCGCGCCCTCTGAAAGCCTTGAACGAGTCCATGGCAGGGCGGCTTCCGCCTGCTTCCAAAATAGCATTGCGGTATTTCCGGCCGGTTTCAACAGACACCGTGCTGTCGCTCTGAGCGTTATGGGCCGCCTCTTCAAAAGCCGCGTAAGCATCGGCAGACAGAACTTCCGCCCATTTGTAACTGTAGTAGCCAGCGGCATAACCGCCCGAGAAAATATGGCTGAAGGTGTGTGCAGTGCGACTGTAAGCCGGGGCTTTGATCACAGCTATTTCACGGCGCACTTCGTTGAGAAGCGCCATGATGTCGCCTGATGGGTCATCAGTGGTGTGTAACAGCATGTCAAAAAGCGAGAATTCAACCTGGCGCAAGGTTTGCATGCCGCTCTGAAAATTTTTGGCTGCCAGCATTTTGTCAAACAGCGCTCTTGGCAGGGGTGCTCCGGTGTCAACATGCGCAGTCATGTGTTTGAGCACGTCCCATTCCCAGCAGAAATTTTCCATGAACTGGCTTGGCAGCTCAACCGCATCCCATTCCACACCACTGATACCGGAGACATCGCGCTCGTTCACCTGACTCAGAAGGTGGTGCAGACCATGGCCAAATTCATGAAACAGGGTCGTTACATCATCGTGACTCAGAAGCGCAGGTTTGCCGCCCACACCATCGGCAAAGTTGCATACAAGGTGCGCTACCGGCGTTTGAAGCTTGCCAGTATCCGGGCGAAGCCAGCGTGCACGCACGTCGTCCATCCAGGCACCACCGCGTTTGCCGGTACGGGCAGGCTGGTCAAGGTAGAACTGGCCGACGAGCTGGCCAGTGCGTTCAATGCGAAAAAACTCTACGCCCGGCTTCCAGACCGGTGCCGTGTCTTTGCGGATGGTGACCTCGAACAGTGTTTCAATAATCTTGAACAGCCCTGCCAGCACTTTGGGCGCGGTGAAATACTGTTTGACTTCCTGTTCGCTAAAAGAGTAACGCGCCTCTTTGAGCTTTTCTCCAATATAAGCGTAGTCCCAAGGCTGCGGGTCAACAAGCGCCATATGCTCTGAGGCAAAGGCACGCAGGTCAGCGACGTCTTTTTCCGCATAGGGACGGGCCCGATGTGCCAGATCGCGTAGAAAAGTCACGACTTCTTCGGGGGATTTGGCCATTTTGGCCACGACTGACACTTCGCCAAAGTTTCGGTAACCCAGAAGCTGGGCTTCTTCAAGACGAAGTGCCAGAATCTGGCGGATGACGGCAGTGTTATCAAACTTGCTGAATTCTGCAGGCGCCTGGTCGCTGGCGCGGGTGCTGTAAGCCCGGTAGAGTGTCTCGCGCAAGGCGCTGCTGTCTGCAAACTGCATGACAGGCAGGTAGCACGGCATTTTCAGCGTCAGTTTGTAGCCTTCTTTCGCGTCGAGTACAGCTTGTTCTCTGGCCGTCTGCACAACATCAGCCGGCACACCACCCAGCTCGTTTTCCTGCGCGTAATAGGCGAATGCGTCTGTTGCATCGAGTGCGTTTTCACTGAATTTCTGGCTCAACTCGGCCTGCTGCTCCTGAATTTTTGTAAAGCGCTCTTTGGCAGTTCCCGTCAATTCAGCGCCCGACAGCACAAAGTTACGAATCGCGTTTTTGTGCGCCTGACGCTGCTCAGTATTCAACTTTGTCGTGTCAATCGCTTTGTATTTTGCGAAGAGTCTGTCATCCGCTCCAAGGCGAGTCCAGAACTCGGTCACTTTAGGCAGGACGGCGTTGTAAGCCGCCCGCAATTGCGGCGTATCGGCCACACTGTTGAGATGACTCACTGCACCCCAGGCGCGGCCCAGCTTTTCAGTTGCGACATCCAGCGTGCCTGAAATGGCATCCCAGCTAGCCGGAAAAGTTGGGGATGTAACCGCTTCGAGCGCCACGTTGGCCTCTTGCAACAGCACATCCATCGCAGGGCTGACGTGTTCTGGCCGGATACGGTCGAACAGCGGAAGGTCAGAAAAGTCGAGAAGGGGGTTTGATGAGGTCATGACGCGTAGCTGTGGGCAAGGGGGCTGGATCTAAAGGGCTGAACCTCAAGAGGTTCAGTCTTGTGACCGCTTCTTGAGACTTTTCAATGGAGGTTTTTTGGCACGCTTGACGGTGCCGCCTGGCGTCAGTCGCTGGTTGCCCAGCACGCGCAACACCTTGACTTCCGGGCGTTGGCCGTAGCGCGAACTGTTTTTGAGGACTTTGACATCGCGCGGGCCTGGCATGCGGTCTTCACTGACTTTCTTTTCTCTTTCTGGCAACGGACGCCAAAGTACCAGCAGTTTGCCAATATGCTGGATCGGTGCCGCATGGAGCTCATCTGCCAGTGTCTGAAAAATAGCCTCGCGACCGGCGCGGTCGTCGGACTGCACTCTCACTTTGATCAGGCCGTGCGCATTGAGTGCCGCGTCAGTTTCTTTTTTCACGGCCTCTGTCAGGCCGTCTGAGCCGATCATGACGACCGCGTTCAGGTGGTGCGCCTCAGCGCGTTGGTCTTTGCGCTGGGCAGGGGTAAGTTGTATTTGAGCCATGGCGTGATTATCGATGACCTTGCAGCGTTTTGATAAGAGGACAATCGAAGGCATGAAAGCACATCACAAGCCGACAACCGCTGTCGGCACCAAAGTCGCCCGGAAAACAGATGCCAAGGGCAGCAAGGTCAACAAAGCGTGGCTGCACGATCACATCAATGACCCCTACGTCAAGCTCGCCAAAAGAGAAGGTTATCGCGCGCGCGCGGCTTATAAACTCAAGGAAATCGATGAGAGCCTGGGACTGATCCGGCCAGGAAGCTTCGTCGTTGATCTGGGCAGCACGCCGGGTGCCTGGAGTCAGTATGTACGGCGCAAATTATCCCCTGGCGGTGCAGCGGCAGGTGAGCTCAATGGCCAGATTGTTGCGCTCGATCTGCTACCCATGGAGCCCGTTGAGGGCGTGATATTTATCCAGGGCGATTTCAGGGAGGTCGAGGTGCTACAAATTCTGGAGCGTACTTTGTCAGCGGGTGGCGTATCCCGGAAGGTTGACGTGGTGATATCGGACATGGCACCGAACCTGTCCGGCATTGAATCTGCGGATGCAGCGCGCATCTCTGACCTGGTAGAGCTGGCCGTGGATTTTTCTGTGCATCACCTGACGCAAGACGGTGCGCTGATTGTCAAACTGTTTCATGGGGGTGCTTACGATCCCATGGTGAAGTTGTTCAAAGACACGTTCCACACGGTTAAACGCTTCAAACCCAAGGCTTCACGGCCAGGTTCGTCAGAAACTTTTTTAGTGGGACTCGGCCTCAAAGTGCCCATTGCAGCAACGCCGGAAACCGCTTGAAATACGAAAAATGCCCTAAACCCGCTTTAAACCAAGGGATGTACGCTTTGGTTTGTGCGGTTTTGGCACTTGAAAGGCATAAAATCAGACGCATGTGCTATCCCAATAGTGTGCCCAGTGCATTTGGGTTTTTTGATCGGAGTCCTCCTTGAACAATCAGTGGTTTTCCAAAGTTGCAATCTGGCTGGTCATAGCCATGGTGCTGTTCACCGTATTCAAGCAATTTGATACACGCGGTAGTGCAGGTGCCAATTACCTCGGCTATTCCGATTTCCTGGAAGAAGTACGCGGTAAGCGAATCAAAACGGCGACCATCGCCGAGGGCCAAGGTGGGACTGAAATTTCAGCCATCACCACAGACGACCGCAGGATTCGCACCACGGCCACTTACCTGGATCGTGGCCTGGTCGGTGACCTGATTGCCAACGACGTGAAATTCGACGTGAAAGCGCGTGAAGAGGGCTCGCTACTCATGACCTTGCTGGTGAGTTGGGGTCCGATGTTGCTGCTGATTGGCGTGTGGGTTTATTTCATGCGGCAGATGCAGGGTGGCGGCAAGGGCGGCGCATTCAGCTTTGGCAAGTCAAAAGCCCGTTTGCTCGACGAGTCCACCAATCCCGTCACATTTGCTGACGTGGCCGGTTGCGATGAAGCCAAGGAAGAAGTCAAGGAAGTCGTGGATTTCCTGAAGGACCCAACAAAGTTCCAGAAGCTCGGCGGGCGCATTCCGCGTGGTCTGTTGCTGGTAGGTCCTCCGGGCACCGGTAAAACGCTGCTGGCAAAAAGCATTGCCGGTGAAGCCAAGGTTCCGTTTTTCTCAATTTCAGGTTCTGACTTTGTTGAAATGTTTGTCGGTGTGGGTGCCTCCCGCGTACGTGACATGTTTGACAACGCCAAGAAAAATGCACCCTGCATTATTTTCATTGACGAGATTGATGCGGTAGGTCGCCAGCGCGGCGCAGGCCTGGGCGGTGGCAATGACGAGCGCGAGCAAACGCTCAACCAGATGCTGGTCGAGATGGACGGTTTTGAAACCAATGTCGGTGTGATTGTGGTGGCCGCTACCAACCGCCCCGATATTCTGGATGCTGCCTTGTTGCGCCCTGGCCGTTTTGACCGTCAGGTGTACGTCACGCTGCCAGATATTCGTGGCCGTGAGCAGATCCTGAACGTTCACATGCGCAAGGTACCTTTGGGTCAAGACGTGAGTCCTGGCGTGATTGCCCGTGGCACACCTGGCATGTCAGGCGCTGACTTGGCCAACCTGTGCAATGAAGCCGCCCTGATGGCTGCCCGTCGCAGTGCCCGCACGGTTGAAATGCAGGACTTTGAAAAAGCCAAGGACAAGATCCTCATGGGCCCTGAGCGCAAGAGCATGGTCATGCCTGAAGAAGAGCGTCGCAATACCGCTTATCACGAGTCAGGTCATGCGCTGCTTGGCAAGATGCTGCCCAAGTGTGACCCGGTTCACAAGGTCACCATCATCCCGCGCGGTCGCGCCCTGGGTGTGACCATGAGCTTGCCTGCTGCAGACCGTTACAGCTACGACCGGGAGTTCATGCTCAGCCAGATCAGCATGCTGTTTGGTGGCCGCATTGCGGAAGAAGTCTTCATGAACCAGATGACGACCGGTGCCAGCAATGACTTTGAGCGTGCCACTGGCCTGGCCAGAGACATGGTTACCCGTTACGGCATGACAGAAGCCCTTGGCCCCATGGTCTATGCTGAAAATGAAGGCGAAGTGTTTCTGGGTCGTTCGGTGACCAAAACCAACAACATGTCCGAGTCCACGCTGCAAAAAGTCGATGGGGAAGTGCGGCGTATCATTGACCAGCAGTATGCGGTGGCCCGCACGCTGATTGAAGACAACAAAGACAAGATACATGCCATGGCCAAGGCCCTGCTTGAATGGGAAACCATTGACGGGGAGCAGCTTGATGACATCATTGCTGGCAAGGAGCCGCGTCCACCGAAAGACTGGACACCGCGTAACCCATCAGTCGGTGGTACAGGTGGTTCAAGCGGTGGTACACCTGCTGTAGTGGCTGATCCTGCACCTACGGTGGCTTGATAGCTGGCAGGTAAGGTTCTGACTTCATGAAAACCCGGGCTGGTCCCGGGTTTTCTTTTTGCAGCGGTCTATCTGCTGCACTGGAGCGTGTTTTTGATCTGGCAAACCTCCCGTTTTCAAGTTGATCTCAGCCGGCCACAGGTGATGGGCATTGTCAATGTCACGCCTGACTCATTTTCTGATGGCGGCCAGTACTTTCAGCACAGTAACAAATTGACGGGTGTTTTTGAGCACTGCGAACAGCTTCTCAAAGATGGCTCTGACATCCTTGACATTGGCGGTGAATCAACCCGTCCCGGCGCACTGCCTTTGCCACTCGATGAAGAGCTGGCCCGCGTCCTGCCCGTGGTGCGGCATGTTGTCAAGCTGGGCGTTCCGGTATCGGTTGACACTTACAAACCGGAAGTGATGCAGGCGGTACTCGATTTGGGGGCCGACATCATCAACGACATCTGGGCGCTGCGGCAGCCCGGTGCGCTTGAGGCGGTGGCCCAACATCCGACCTGCGGCGTGTGCCTCATGCACATGCACCGTGAGCCCCAGACCATGCAGGCCCAGCCAATGCACGGCGATGTGCTGGCTCAAGTATTGGCGTTTTTTCAGCAACGGGCGCAGGCTTCACAGACCGCAGGCATCGGGCCTGCACGCATTGTGCTGGACCCGGGGATCGGATTTGGCAAAACGGTTGATCAGAACTTTTCGTTACTGCGCCAGCAGCGTGCCCTGCTGGCGGCAGGCTACCCGCTGCTGGCTGGCTGGTCGCGCAAATCGTCGCTGGCTGCCGTCAGCACCACGTCACTGGCAGCGGTTGCCAGTCTGGGTCGGGCTGACCGCATGGTGCCCAGTGTGACCGCAGCCGTGCTGGCGGTTGATCGTGGTGCCCGCGTGGTGCGTGTGCACGACGTGCGCGAGACAGTCCAGGCCCTGAAAGTGTGGTCAGCTACTGGTTCCTGACCGATTGGGTTGACGTACATTAAGCGGTTGCATTGCGCGTGTAAACGTAAAACGTTGTTACTTGCGCCTCGCTACCGGGGCATCAAGGAACATGCAACAACGCGCTAAAAAAACTAAAGAGGGACAGACATGACCAGACAATACTTTGGCACGGACGGTATTCGCGGCACCGTGGGCCAGACACCCATCACACCCGATTTTGCCTTGCGGTTAGCCCATGCCGTGGGCCGCGTGCTCAAGCGCACTGAAGCCAAACCCACCGTTCTGATTGGTAAGGACACGCGAATTTCAGGCTACATGCTCGAAAGCGCACTGGCAGCCGGTTTCACGTCTGCAGGCGTGGATGTGGTGCTGCTCGGACCGCTGCCGACCCCTGGTGTGGCATACCTCACCCGTGCCCAGCGCGCCAGTCTGGGTGTGGTCATCAGTGCCAGTCATAACGCCTTTCCAGACAACGGCATCAAGTTTTTCAGCGCACAGGGCACCAAACTCAGCGACGTCTGGGAGATGGATGTAGAAGCCGTGCTGGCCGAGCCCCCGGTCTGGTCAGACTCCGCCGGTCTGGGCAAGGCCAGGCGTCTGGACGATGCTGCGGGCCGCTATATCGAGTTCTGCAAGAGCACTTTTGCCAACGACCTGAGCCTCAAAGAGCTTCGTATTGTGGTCGATGGTGCCCACGGTGCGGCCTACCATATTGCACCGTTGGTTTTTCACGAGCTGGGGGCTGAAGTCATTGCCATCGGTTGCGAGCCTGACGGCATGAACATCAACGACCACGTGGGTGCAACCCACCCCGAGGCACTCATTGCCGCCGTCAAGGCCCATCGTGCAGATTACGGGATTGCCCTGGATGGTGACGCCGACCGGCTGCAATTGGTCGATTCCAAGGGGCGCCTTTTCAATGGCGATGAAGTGCTGTTCCTGATGGTCAAAGAGCGGCTTGAGCGCGGCGAAAGCGTGCCGGGTGCGGTTGGTACGCTGATGACCAACATGGCGGTTGAGGTGGCACTGCAGCAAAAAGGCGTGGAATTCGTGCGCGCCAAAGTTGGCGATCGTTACGTTCTTGAAGAACTTGAAAAACGTGGCTGGTTGCTGGGCGGTGAGGGCTCTGGTCACTTGCTGGCACTGGACAAACACACCACTGGTGACGGCCTGATCAGTGCGCTGCAAGTCTTGCAGGCCTGCGTGCGCAGCGGTCAATCCATCGCCGCGCTGCTGTCCGAGGTGGTGCTTTTCCCGCAAACACTGATCAATGTGCGCCTCAAGCCGGGTCAGGACTGGCGTGCAAGCCCGTCGCTCGCGGCTGAAACCCAGGCGGTTGAGGCTGAACTGGGTGACCACGGCAGGCTGCTGATTCGTGCCAGCGGCACCGAGCCGCTGGTCCGTGTGATGGTGGAGGCGCGTGATGCGCAACAAGCCAGGGCCTGTGCCGAACGCATTGCCCGAACGCTCAGGCACTGACAGCATAATGCTCACTATTTAATAGCGGGTGGCCCAGGTATTTAATGCTCCGAAGGCCGTTTTACCCTTGAATCGAATTAAAAAACTATTTCTGCCGCTGTCTGCGTTTTGGGGCTCCCAATGGCCTTATCGGTCAAGCGGTTGCTGCGGCTGAATCCCAAGCCGGAGCCACCGGGGTCGCGGCATGCCAGCCCTCAAGCCCACTGTCAAACCGATGACACTTCACGTTTTTCCTGGATTTTTATGCAAACCCCCATTTCAAACGCCGCAGCCTTGACCATCTTCCAGGCCGATTACGCCAATCCCTTGCACGCTGCAGCGCTGGTCAGCCTGCTGGACGATTACGCGCGAGACATTTCAGGCGGCGGTGAGCCGCTGGGCGAGTTCACCAAAACCCACCTGGTCAGCGCGCTGGCCGCACGGCCACAGGCTTTCAGCGTGCTGGCTTTCGACGGCGCACAGCCCGTAGGTCTGATCAACTGCATAGAAGGCTTTTCAACCTTTGCCTGCAAGCCGCTGGTCAACGTCCATGATGTGGTGGTCATCGCCAGCCAGCGCGGCAGAAGGCTGGGTGAGAAGATGCTGGCGCTGGTCGAGGACATCGCCAGTCAGCGCGGTGCCTGCAAGCTGACGCTGGAAGTACTGCAAGGCAACACGAGTGCCATCAAACTCTACCAGCGCATCGGTTTTGCCGCCTACCAGCTGGACCCGGCAATGGGGCAGGCGCAGTTTTTTCAGAAGTGGCTGGGTTCTGAGGCGCATTGAACGAGCTTTGCACCGCTGCGCTGGATGCGCCATGTGATCGCCTTGCCGGGTATTTACATTTTTGGTATCAAAAAGGCCGCCAG
>JBBRMH010000038.1:0-25706 GCA_038230935.1 Burkholderiales bacterium
CCGCGCCGCTGCTGGGGCTGGCGCTCAAACCCATGCTGGCCTGGGCCATGTTGCGCCGCGAGGTGCAGGCGGTTGAAGCGGCTCTGGGCGACTCGCTGCAAGCTGGACGCGAGCGCCTGAGCTGGCTGGTCAGCCGAGACACTGCAAACCTGAGTGCGTCCGAAGTACGTGAAAGCGCGATCGAATCGCTGGCTGAAAACCTCAACGACTCGGTGGTGGCACCAATTTTCTGGTTTATTATTTTCGGTCTGCCCGGCGCTGCGCTATACCGCTTTGCCAACACCGCCGATGCAATGTGGGGCTACAAGGGCATCCGTCAAGGTAAAAACTGGGAATGGGCAGGCAAATGGGCGGCCTGGGTTGATGATGTGTTGTCGTGGTTACCCGCGCGTCTCACCGCGCTGCTATTGGCAGGGGTCGTCGGTGGCCTGAACCTGAAAGTCTTGCGCCAGCAGGCTCGCAAAACGCCATCGCCCAACAGCGGCTGGCCGATGGCCGCGATGGCGCTGGCGCTGAACATTCGTCTGGGCAAGCCGGGGGTTTATACGCTGAACGCAGCTGGGAAACTGCCACTGGCAGCAGATACCGCCCAGGGCCAAAAATATGCATCAAAAGTGGTTGCAGCCCATACATTGCTTGCGCTGGCAGCTCTGTTTTTAATAGCGTTTTTCAAACGAGGGCTGCTGCAGTGATACCCAACCCGATCGATTTAGCCCCACCAGCGCAGGCCAGCGAACGCACGCACGGCGGGCCAGACGGGCAGGGCGTGCCCAGGCACGATTTTTCAACCAACAGCAACGCCTGCGGCCCGTGCCCGTCGGCCCTGGCCGCCGTGGCGCAGGCAGATGCCAGCACCTACCCGGATGCCAGCTACACCCGCCTGCGCCAGCAACTGGCTGACTTTCACGCGGTGGCGGTGCAGCGTGTGGTGCTGGCCGCAAGTGCCAGCGAGTTTATTTTTCGCATCACCGCCATGGCCGCGCAGCGCGGCGTGCAGTCCGTGTGGCTGCCACCGTACAGCTATGGTGACTATGCCCAGGCAGCCCACGCGCATCACCTGCCGCACTTGCCCCGCTTGCCGCATCTTCCTGATCTGGCGGGTTCAGCCCCAGCCGGATTGCATTGGAGCTGCGAGCCATCCAGCCCGCTGGGCGGACCACATGCGGGCCTGAGCGCCCTGGTCGATAACCTGGACCGCGGCTCCGCCTCCAGCCTGCTCGTGCTTGACCGCGCCTACGAGCCCCTGCGCCTGAGTGGCGCGCTGGCACTGAACGCCGCACAACTGCAAACCGTCTGGCAACTCTGGACACCCAACAAAGCCCTGGGTCTGACCGGCATCCGCGCCGCCTATGCGATTGCGCCACAGGGCGCTGATGCCGACATCGAAGCCATGGATACGCTATGCCCGTCCTGGCCCATCGGCGCGCATGGCATGGCTTTGCTGCAAGCCTGGACACAGCCCGTTGCACAAGACTGGCTGGCAGGCAGTCTGGACACCCTGCGGCGCTGGAAGGCCCGCCAGCTTGACGTGTGCAACGCTCTGGGCTGGACGTGCGAGGTCTCTTCGGCAAACTTCTTTTGCGCCAAACCGGCGCTTGCATCATGTCTGGACTTACAGCAAGTACTGGCTGGGCTGCGCCTGCGTGGCATTAAATTGCGTGACACCACATCGTTTGGGTTACCTGGGCAAGCCCGCTTGGCTGTGCTGGGTCCGCAATCGCAGGATGCGTTGGCAGATGCACTGAAGCGGTGACGCGCTTCCAAGCCCAGTTTTTACAACTTTTAAAGGATGATTGGGCAAGCGTGAAAACTTTGAGCTTTTTTGAGTCCGGTGCCAGATGTACCAGCGTAAGCGTGAGATGAGCTTGTCACATTTAAAAATACCAAACTCACTGTTCCTGTTTGGTAGATGAATGGGATGTTTACGACAACGGCGGTGCCACGCCGAGATTGATAAAAGAAAGGTCTAAGTGATGAAGAACGTCGAAAAAAACACCGATCAAACCCCTTTGAAAATTTTTGCCAGTAGGCAGCAGGTCACCGCCGCGCTGGAGCGTGCGGCCGCGCGTGCACGCCTGATTGCGGCGCAAACAGGCACACAGTTGGTCACCGTACCCAGCAGTGGCGATGAACCTGAGCGCGCTCCTTCTAATGCTTCCAAGCCTGTATGAGCGCGATGACTCAACCATTGGCCCGCTGCGTGATGGTTTTAGGCACCACCAGCGGCGCTGGCAAAAGTTGGCTCACCACCGCACTGTGCCGCTATTACGCTAGGGCCGGCTTGAAAGTCGCGCCCTACAAAGCGCAAAACATGAGTAACAACGCCCGGGTGGTGGTAGGCGGTGAAATTGGCAGTGCGCAGTATTTTCAGGCGTTGGCGGCACAAGTCACGCCTGAAGTACGCATGAACCCGCTGCTGCTCAAGCCCGAGAAAGACACGCAGAGCCAGGTGGTTTTGCTGGGGCAGGTGAATGCCGAATTGTCAAAAATGGCCTGGCGGGATCGCAGTGCTGTGGTCTGGCCGGTGGTGGCGCAGGCGCTGGATGACTTGATAGCCGGCAACGATGTGGTGGTGATTGAAGGCGCAGGATCGCCCGCCGAGATCAACCTCAAAGCCAGCGACATCGTCAACATGCGGGTCGCGCTTCATGCGCATGCTGCGTGCCTGCTGGTCACTGACATTGACCGGGGCGGGGCATTTGCGCACCTGTACGGCACCTGGGCCATGCTTGAAGCTGCCGAGCAAAAGCTGATCAAGGGCTTTGTACTCAATAAATTCCGGGGCGATGCCGCGCTGCTGGCACCCGGCCCGCAAATGCTGCAAGACCTTACAGGCGTGCCCACGGTGGCGACCTTGCCGATGTGGTGGCAGCACGGTTTGCCTGAAGAAGATGGCGTTTTTGACGACCGTAGCCGAAGCAGCGGCGCAGTCACCCAAACCATTGCGGTCGTTGCTTACCCGCGCATCAGCAACATAGATGAGTTTCAGCCGCTTAAAAACGTGCCGGGCGTGCGTCTGGTGTGGGCGCGCAGCCCGGCAGAACTGGCCGGTCTCACAGCGTCTGACTGGGTCATTCTGCCGGGCTCCAAAGCCACTACCAGCGACCTTGCGTGGCTGCGTGCGCAGGGGCTGGACCAGGCCATTGCCCGGCACGCTGGTCAGGGTGGGGCGGTATTGGGTATTTGTGGGGGTCTGCAAATGCTGGGCGAGGCATTGATTGACCCCTACGGTATTGACGGCAATGGCCCCGGGCTGGGCCTGCTGCCGGTAGTAACGGTGTTTGAAGAAAACAAGACAGTACAACACCGGCAAGCCAGATTCACCACCGTGGCAGGTGCGTGGGCGGCATTGTCAGATGTTCAGGCCCATGGCTATGAAATTCACCATGGCCAGACGGCACCCCACAGCGCCATGGCGGCAGCCGGGGATATACCCACAGCGGTGATGCCTGACGGGCTGGCCTGGCAAAACCTTGCGGGCAACGTGCTGGGCGTGTACCTGCACGGCCTGTTTGAAGACCCGGCCGTGCTTGCAGCCCTGTTTGGCGCGACCGTGCCCACACTGGACGCCGTGTTTGACGGGCTGGCTGACTATGTTGAACAGCACTTTGAGCCTGGGTTTTTGCAGTCACTGGTTCGCTGACGACGCCTCCCCTGCGCTGGATTAAGCGGGTTCGAGACTGCTTAAACACTTCCAATTATCAGAAGTATGGATCAGAAACTATCTTCTTTTTAAGTAGTTAACCGGTCAATATGCTTATGGCTTTCTCACTCACCCAAGGAAAGCCATGCAAGTCATCTTCGAATCGCGTCACCCCGGTGGCGCGGAGCTTCGTGAAGTAGCCATTGAGCGGCTGCGCTTTGCAATGCGGCGTTTGACCTGGCTGGTTCCCCGCGCAAGGGTGCAGCTGGCCGATATCAATGGCCCACGCGGCGGCACTGACAAGCAGTGCCAGATCGAGCTCAAAACCAATGCTGGAACAGTTGTGATCTCGTCGCTGGCCACGGACTGGCGCAGCGCGTTAGACGCCGCTGTGCAGCGTGCCGCCCGTGTGCTGGTACGCAGTCTGCAGCGCCAGCGCAAGCAGGGCCGCCGTAGCCGGGCGGTGACCAGCACCTGAGCGTGCCCGCTGACCAGACCGTGGCTGATCAGGCCATTCGTTAACCCTTTCCAGGAACCATCATGAACACACCTGTACAAATTACCCCTGGCGCTGCAAACCAGAGCGCGCTGTCGGGCCACATAGCCGATATTTCGCTGGAGCCAGCGCCGCTGGACGCACCGGCGATTGCCCGGGTACTGCGCAACACCTATGCGCTGCTCTCCATCACGCTGTTGTTCAGCGCAGGCGTCGCAGCCACTGCACTGGCGCTCAAGTTGCCAGCACCCGGCATTGTGATCACGCTGGTGGGTTATTTTGGCCTGCTGTATGCCGTACACAAACTGCAAAACAGCGGCTGGGCAATCCCTGTGGTGTTTGCTCTGACTGGCTTCATGGGCTACACACTGGGCCCCATGCTGGCCAAAACACTGGCCATGCCGGCGGGCGGGCAAATCATCATGATGGCGCTCGCTGCAACAGGCGCGACCTTTCTGGCACTGTCAGCCTGGGTGCTCACGACGAAAAAAGATTTCAGCTTCATGGGTGGTTTTTTGTTTGTGGGCATGGTCATTGCCATTCTGGCGGGCATCGCTGCCATGGTCTTTCAAATGCCAGCCCTGGGTCTGGCGGTATCCGCCATGGTCGCCTTGCTGTCAGCAGGCCTGATCCTGTTTGAAACCAGCCGTATCGTCAATGGTGGTGAAAGCAATTACGTGCTGGCCACAGTCAGCTTGTATGTGTCCATCTTTAACCTGTTTACCAGCCTGCTGAGCCTGCTTGGCTTCGGTAGCTCGTCAGACTGATCTTTTCAAACCTTCAAGGAGTCGCCATGAAATGCCCTGTTTGCCCTGATGTCACGCTTTTGATGATGGATCGTCAAAGCGTTGAGATTGACTTTTGCCCAACCTGCCGGGGGATCTGGCTGGACCGTGGCGAGCTTGACAAATTGCTGGAACTGGCCGCGCCCACTTTTCATGCGGCCAGCCGTGCAGCGGATGTGCCCAACAGCGGGCGCTACAACGGTGACCGTCGTACAGGCGCCCAGTATGCCGAGCCGCGTTATGACCAAAGCCAGGACCGACGCAAAAAATCCTGGCTGAACGACATTTTTGACTGACCGCTTCTTTCAAACCCGACCCCATCTCACTTTCACTCCCGGACATTTCATGGAAACTATCGCGCCACTCTGGCTTTGGGCCACCTTTATAGCCATTGTTGTAGGCTCTTTATTTGTTGATTTTGTGGTGCTTAAAAAGCAGGGTGCGCACGAGATTGGTGTCAAGGAGGCACTCAACTGGTCTCTGGTCTGGATTGGTCTGAGCTTTTTGTTCAACGCGCTGTTCTGGTGGGCCGTCAAAGACAGCACCGGTTCGAGTGCGATTGCCAACGAGAAATCGCTGGAGTTCTTGACCGGCTATCTGATTGAAAAATCACTGGCGGTTGACAATATATTTGTCTTCCTGCTGATTTTTACCTACTTCTCGGTGCCGCCAGCGTTTCAAAAACGCGTGCTGATGATTGGCATCATCGGCGCAATTGTGCTGCGCACCATCATGATTTTGGTGGGCGGCTGGCTGCTGCAGGAGTTTCACTGGGTGCTGTATGTGTTTGGCGCGTTTTTGATCCTCACCGGCGTCAAGATGTGGTGGGCAGCTGGCAAAGAGCCTGACCTGAACGACAACCCGACCCTCAAGCTGCTGCGCCGTGTGTTGCCAGTGAGTAAAAATTTTGATGGTGAAAAGTTCTTCACGGTTGAAAGCGGTAAAAAAATCGCCACGCCCCTGCTCATGGTGATCTGCCTGGTCGCACTGACCGATGTGATTTTTGCGGTGGACTCCATTCCCGCCATCTTTGCGATTACCAAAGACCCCTTCATTGTGCTGACCAGCAACGTGTTTGCGATTCTGGGACTGCGGGCGATGTACTTTTTACTGGCAGCGGTGGTCAACAAGTTCCACTTGCTCAACTATGGCCTGGCTGTGATTCTGGTCTTCATCGGCACCAAGATGTGCCTGATTGATATCTACAAAATCCCGGTGTGGGCATCTCTGGGTGCGGTGGTGGGTATTCTTGCCTTCACCATGATTTTGAGCTTGCGCACGGCACCTAAAAACGCCTGATGGCGGCTTGCACATGTCCCTCGGCTTTGGGTCAAGAGCGGGGGGACGACTGATGCAATGGACACTTCTGGCTTAGTAACCCAGCATGTTGCCGCGCACATGAACCAGGTGTGCCGCACTCAAGACCTTTGCCTGCACGGCATCGCGCTGCATGAGCGAGGCCACCAGCGCGCGGTGTTCCTTCTGGTAGGCCAGTCGCCGCTCAGGTGTCGCGCTTCGGCGTTTGAGCATGCCCCATTCGGCTTCGGCGCGTACCTCGTTCATGAGCCTGAACACGCCAGATATAAACGTGTTGTGGGCCGCATCGGCAATCACCTCATGCAGCATGCTGTCCCAGCGCTCGAAGTCTTCCAGGGTGGTGGCCGCTTCTGCCTTGCTGCAACACTCTTGCATGCGCTCAAAGTCGGCTGAATTGGCGTTACCGATGACCATGTCGATGATGGCGGGCTCCAGCACCAGCCGTGCGCCCATCAGCTCGGCGGGGCTGGTCGTATGGGCGCTGCCGGTGTCGGGCAGCTTGCCCAGTATTTCTGCAACCTGGTTGCTGACGTAGGTACCGCTGCCCACAGTCTGCGTGATCAGCCCGCGTTCTTTCAGGCCGCTCAATACACGGCGGACGGTAGATCGGCTCAAGCCGCTCTGGGCACTGAAATCACGCTCGGTCGGAATGCGGTGACCCGCGCGCCACTTGCGTGACTTCAGGTTATCGAGCAGGGTTTCTTCAAAAGCAGCGACAGTGTCTGTAAAACTCATGTCAAGTGGCCTTTGTACGAGTCAAGTACTGTTAATGGACATGATGATACCAATTTGGTCATCTTGATGCAAAAATCTGATAAATTGGGCCTGATTGGTTGTAAATAAAATCCTTGAAAGTACTTGTAAACAAAGGGTTTTCCCGAAAATTACGATTTTCCGGCCATTTTTAGTTGGAAATTGGTTTAATTTGGTCTAAATTACGCTAACGCTGTTTCAGGCTTGTCACAAGTCAGAAAAAACCAGTCCGTTTCAACCATCGCCAGGAGTCTGTTTTGCGCATCGCAACTTATCAATCGAACGGACAAACGCAAGTCGGTATTGTGTCCGCTGACGGTCAAACCGTCACGCCGCTGCAACTGACGGCTGAACAAGCCAAGGGCGGCGCGCTGGCCGTCATCGCGCTTGGCAGTGAAGCCTTGAAACTGCAAATAAGCCCGCCCCTGAAATTGCAGGATGTCAAACTGCGGGCACCTATTCCGCTGCCGCGCCGTAATATTTTTTGCGTGGGTCGCAACTACCACGCCCACGCCAAAGAACTGTCGGCGTCTGTTTTTAAAAACAATGCAGCCAATACCGAGTCTTGGCCCATCGTGTTTACCAAGGTGCCCGAATGTGTGGCGGGACCCACCGACAACGTCATACTGCCGACCGAGGTATCGCAGCAAATTGACTACGAGTCCGAACTGGCTGTGGTCATTGGCACAGGTGGCCGCAACATCACACGTGCCAACGCCATGCAGCATGTGTACGGCTACACCATCGTCAACGATGTGACGGCACGCGACGTGCAGATGCGTCACCAGCAGTGGGACCTGGGCAAGTCTTTCGACACCTTTTGTCCCATGGGGCCGTGGATCGTGACCGCTGACGAGCTTGATGGCACCAACACGCGGGTGCGCGGCTGGGTCAACGGCGAATTGCGTCAGGACGCGCTGACCTCGGACCTGATTTTTGACATTCCGACACTGATCGAAACCTGTTCTCGCGGCATTACCCTGTACCCGGGTGATGTGATTGCAACTGGCACACCAGCTGGTGTGGGAATGGGGCTCAACCCACCGCAATACCTGAAAGCAGGCGACGTGGTTCGCATCGAAATTGAGGGTATTGGCGTGATTGAAAACCGTTTTATTTAAACCCTGCGGGCGCTCAATAACCGCGAGTCGGTGGGGGAATGGTCTCAGACCGTTCCATCAAGTCAGTTACCAGCAATTCAAAGGCATCCTGAGGATGCAAAAACAAGGAGACAGTCATGAGTGATGTGAAATGGTCAGGTGGTGTTGAACACCGGATACATAAAAAGACCCCGGAGGGAGACATCAAACTTTTTTTATGGGAAAAAAAGGCGTCTCCTAAAGTTGCGTATGCGGGCACTGTCTTTTTTGTGCACGGCTCATCCATGGCATCGCAGCCGACGTTTGACCTGCACGTCGAGGGCCGCCCTTACTCGTCGGCCATGGACTGGTTTGCAGACCACGGCTTTGACACCTGGACCATGGACAACGAAGGTTATGGCCGGTCTGACAAGCACCGCAACATCAATTTTGATATCAGCAATGGTGCTGATGATCTCGAAGCAGGCAGCGCCTACATCCTGCAGCGCAGCAAGGACAGCACGCTGCTGATGTACGGTATTTCGTCAGGCGCATTGAAAGCTGCTCTTTTTACGGAGCGGCATCCGGAGCGCATTGCCAGACTGGCCCTCGACGCGTTTGTCTGGACCGGCGTTGGCAGCCACACGCTGGAGCAGCGCAAGAAAAAACTGCCTGAGTTTCTGGCCCAGAACCGCCGTCCCATTGACCGGGCATTTGTACACAGCATTTTTCAGCGCGACCATCCCGATACCGCCGACAAAACCACAGTTGAAGCGTTTGCGGATGCCATTTTGACCCTGGACGACTCGATGCCTACAGGCACTTATGTGGACATGTGCTCAAAACTGCCCCTGCTGGATCCGAAAAAAATTCCTGTACCGACCATTATTTTGCGGGGTGAATACGACGGTATTGCGGGTCTTGACGACCTGATTGACTTTTACAAACTGCTGCCCAACATGAACAAGCAGTTCAGTGTGATGGCGGGTATATCGCATGCCAGTTTCCAGCAGAAAAACTACATGATGGTGTACCAGATTCTGAACAGCTTTTTCACCATGCCAGAACCTGTTTACAAAGGCTAAATCCATGAAAAACGCTTTCAAATTTGTATTGGCAGCTTCTCTGTCAACACTCGCCATGGGCACGGCCTTTGCGCAGGCTTACCCCTCCAAGCCTGTCAAGCTGATCGTTCCCTTTGCACCGGGCGGCTTCACGGACGTTGTAGCTCGCATCCTGGGACAGAAACTATCGGTGTCCATGGGCCAGCAGTTTGTCATTGAAAACAAGGCCGGTGCAGGCTCGACCATCGGCACTGATTTTGTCGCCAAGGCAGCGCCCGACGGCTACACGCTGGTAATGGTTTCCACCACACATGTCATCAGTCCATGGATTTACAAGAATATGCCGTATGACCCGATCAAGAGTTTCACGGTCGTCTCCAAGCTGGTGGATTCACCCTATGTGCTTTTGGTCAACCCCAAGGTTCAGGCGCGCAACGTGCAGGAGTTCATCGCATTGGCCAAAGCTGCCCCCGATGCGCTTCACTATGGCTCTTCTGGTAATGGTAGCTCACAACATCTCATGGGCGGCTTGTTTGTATCGATGACCGGTGCACCCCTCAAGCATGTCCCTTACAGGGGCAGCAATGGCGCAGCAACCGATTTGGTGGCCGGCGTGATTGAAAGCAGTTTTGCGGGTGTGCCGAACGCACTGTCTCAGGTACCACAAGGCAGACTGAAAGCGCTGGCTGTCACGACAGCCAAACGCATACCGCAACTGCCGGATGTACCGACCCTGCAGGAGGCCGGAGTAGCCGGTTATGAAGCGTCAGTATGGCTGGCTCTGCTGGCACCTGCCGGGACACCAAAAGATATTGTGACCAGACTGAATACAGAAATCGCCAAGGTCATGAACGCACCCGATACGAAAAAGTCCCTGTATGACGCGGGCGTTGAACCTACACCGTCCACACCAGAGGCCATGTCCGAGTACATGGTCAAAGAAATGGAGCGTTGGGGCAAGGTCGTCAAGGAAACAGGCATCAAACTGGAATAAGCACCTGATTGCATTTTTAGACCAATACGGACGTGTTTGTGCTTCGCTTTGCCGTGTCAAAGCGCTGCCTGCGGCTCTGCGCCTAAACTCTTGTTGATCTGGAAATGGAATCAGCTTTACAAACGGCTCCGCTTTCAGCCAGTTTTTTTTACTTGTGGTTCCCATCGACCCGATTCTGCTTTTGTACCCCCAGTCTGCGCGTCGCCTCGACACCCCGAGCTGCGAGTAAACCAAGCATTCCAAGGACCAGCAAATACCCCACCGCAACAACAATGGAAGGTCCGACACCGATCTCGGACATGACCTTGTCTTTCCAGACGGCCAGTTGAGCCAGTCCGGCCAGAAAGTAAACAATGATCCAGTACTTTTTCATATTCAAACGCAAAACTTTAAAAGATGGCCTGTAGGCGGGTTGACGTTACAGACACGAAGATGCATGGCCATGCCAGAGCATATAAAGCATACAAACTACCTGAAGCCGACCTGTGTTGAAACCGTTGCCGTGTTCCATTTTCAGGTTCCGTATCAAATAGCTTTTAACAGCTGCAAACATTTTGCCCATCCCTGCAATTGCATGCAGCCTGGCAAAGCCATAACCCGCAAAGTGAACACGGGTCATTCCATTTCCATTTCCATTTCCATTTCCATATCAATACGATATGTTGTTGCTTTGCTTTGCTTTGCCGTGCCAAAGCACTGTCTGCAGCTTCGCGCCTCATGTCCTATCCATCTGAAAACGGAATCAGACAAGTCAGACAACGTGCGCGGTGGTTCCAGTTTTGCAAGATGCGGCGTTTGTGCCTGCTCCAGTGGGGTACCACGCGCAGGGTGACCGGCAAGCTCAACTGCGCTTTGTCACGCGACCTTCAACAGCCGCGCGGGCTCATTCAGACGGGGCAGGCGACGACGCGATGCAAGTACTTCTTCAATGTCATTGCGTGCACCGTCAATCAAGACTTGAATCGCTTTTTCTGCGCGGTCCGGGCTGTGGGCGATCACCGCATCCAGCACCTCGCGGTGCAGGGGCAATGAGCTGCGCGGGCCGTCCTTGCGGCGGGTTGAAATCTCAAAGCTTGTACGCAGCAACGCACCGAGTGCCTTGCTCATCTGCACCAGCATGCGGTTACGGGACGCCCGCAACAAGCCCTGGTGGAAGCGCAAATCGAAAGTCACATAGTCGCCCCCCTCGTCGACCGCCCGCTTCATGCCGGTGTAGGCCAGCTCGATTTCGGCGATATCCTGCGCCGTGGCGCGCTCGGCTGCCAGGCGCAGGGCGGCAGGCTCCACCACGCGGCGCAAGTCCTGCAGATCACGCAGAAACTCTGCTGTCAGGCCCGCCTTGGACTGCCAGATGATCACATCCGGGTCAAACCAGTTCCAGTGGTCTTCTGACAGGACGCGGGTGCCGACTTTGGGGCCTGTGGTGATCAGCCCTTTGGCAATCAGTGACTTGACGGCTTCCCGAACCACGGTTCTGCTGACGCCGAGCTCCTGACACAGCATGGGCTCGGGCGGCAGTGATGCACCCGCTGCATAGCGGCCTGCGACGATGGCTTCGCCCAGGTGGTCCACTGTGTTGCCATGAACGTTCTTCATCATGCCCAAGCCCCATCAACCACGAATAAAAAGAGTCACCAGCGGCTCTGTACCAACCTGGCGGCTCCAGTGGCCGTGCATTGCAGGCTCGAACATCGCGCCTTCTGGAAGTGTGTCAGCTGAATAAAAATGCTCGCCTGGCTTGAACAAGCGCGAGGTGCCGTCCTGTAAACCAATTTCCATCTGACCGCCAAGGATGACAACCCATTGCCCGTGTGGTGAGCAATGAAACTGACTGCGAAAGCCGACAGGACTCTGGCGCAGCTGGTAGCCACCAGACGGCATCAGGGCTGACAGCGTGGATTGGGGTGATCCTTCAGGCATGTCTATGGCCTCATCTCTGAACCTTGCCCGGCCATCAGCATCCGTAAAGAGTGTCACCTTGTTAAAAACAGTCACGTCGTGCTCCGGTGCGTTTCATTGAATCGTCAAATCGTCGATGTATTCATGCCCTATCCGCGCCTGAAGGGGCTTCAAGCGATGCACCACCAAAGTCCAGCTGTACCTTCATGGCCCGGCCTTTGTCGCCTGCCAATGCGAACGCTTCGCTGGCCTTGTCGAAAGAAAGAATGTCAGAGATCACTGGTCTGCCGTCAATGAGCCGCTGGTTGAGAAAGCGAACTGCCGTGGCAAACTCTGAGTGGAACCGGAAGGTGCCGCGCAAGTCGATTTCCTTGCCCACCAGTGTGTTCATGGGCAACGATATGTTGCCGCCCAGGCCAATGGCCACGATCACGCCGCGTGGAGCCACCACATCCAGCCCGCCAAGCAGCGCACGTTCGTTGCCCGAGGCTTCAAACATCACCTCGAAGTAGCCCTTGCCTGCCGCGTAGGACGCCAGACCGTCTGGTTCCCTGGCAAGATTGATGGCTTTGTCTGCGCCCATCTTGAGGGCGCAAGCCAGTGGTAGCTCCGCAATATCTACCGCCACAATCTCGGCAGCGCCAGCGCGGCGCAGGCCCGCTATCAGCAAGGCCCCAATCGGGCCGCAGCCCGTGACCAGTACACGCTTGCCAAAGACCGAACCGGCGCGGGTGATGGCGTGCAGCCCAACCGATAATGGCTCGGCCAGCGCGGCCTCTGTCAGGGGCAAGTCATCAGCCACCAGGTGGGCCTGCGACGCGTCAATGACCAGCATCTCGCGGAAAGCGCCCTGCACATGGGGAAACCGCATCGCGCTGCCATAAAACCGCATGTCCAGGCAGTGGTTGTGTTGCCCCAGCTGGCAGTATTTGCAAACGCCGCAAGGGCGCGATGGAGACACCGCGATGCGCTGGCCGCGCTGGTAGCCGCTGACGCTGCTGATGCCACTGCCGACTTCATTGACGATGCCTGACACCTCGTGCCCCAGAACCATGGGCTCCCTGATGCGTACCGCACCAAAACCCCCATGCTGAAAGTAGTGCAGGTCAGAGCCGCAAATTCCCCCAAATGCCACCCGTATGCGCAGCTGCTGTGGACCCAGCGGCTCCACGGCCTGCGAGTCAAAGCGCAAGTCCAGAGGGGCATGACAAACAATGGCGCGCATACTCAATTCCCGTCAAAGTGTGGCGGTCACGCCGCCGTCAACATACAAAACATGGCCGTTGACAAAACTCGATGCGTCACTGGCCAGAAAAACAGCGGCTCCGCCCAGTTCGGCCACCTCGCCCCAGCGCCGGTTTGGCGTGCGGCCCGTCAGCCAGGCGCTGAAGGTTTCGTCAGCCACCAGTTTTTCAGTGAGTTCAGTTTTGAAATAGCCCGGACCCAGTCCATTGACCTGCAGGCCATGCGGCCCCCAGTCAATGGCCATGCCCTTGGTGAGCATTTTTACAGCGCCTTTGCTGGCCATGTAGGGGGCGATGTTGGGGCGACCCAGCTCGCTTTGCACTGAACATATATTGATGATCTTGCCGCGCCGACGCGGAATCATCCTGCGCGCCACAGCCTGACCCACCAGAAAGACGCTGTCAAGGTTCGTTCGCATGAGCCGGTGCCAGTCATCAATGGCAAAGTCTTCAAGTGGCCCGCGCAACTGCATACCCGCGTTGTTGACCAGAATTTCAATCGGTCCTATGGATGACTCAATGTCTTCAATGGCCGCCTGCACCGTGGTGGCCTGCGTCACGTCAAAGTTGCGGGTATGCACCGTCAAGCCTTCAGAGCGCAGCAGCGCCCCGGCTTGCTCAAGCTTTGCAACATCGCGCCCATTGAGCACGACAGAGGCGCCCGCCTGCCCCAAGGCCCGCGCCAATGCCAGACCAATGCCTGCTGATGAGCCGGTCACCAGCGCAAGCCGGCCGTCAAGTCCAAAAGTGTTCGCCAGCATGTTCTGCTACGCCAGTCTGATGCCGGTGGCATCGTCAAAAAGGTGCGCTTTGCCCGCATCAATTTCCAGGTGGATGATGTCGTCAGGTTGTGCATCCGTTCGGCCATGCATGACCACAACCAACTGCGAGCCGCCTACCTCCAGCAAGAGTTCGGTCTCTGCGCCTGTGGGTTCAACCACAATGACTTTCGCTGAAATTCCCGTGCCTGAAGCAGAAACACGAATATCGGTAGGCCGTACCCCATAAGACACGGCATGGCGGTCACTGGCCTTGGCCACGGCGTTTGCGGGCCAGCGGTGGCCCTGAGCTTCTACCCACGTTTGGCCATCAGCTGAGCGCAGTGTTCCCTTGAGCACATTCATCGAGGGAGAACCAATAAACTGGGCGACAAACAGGTTTCCAGGATGGTCAAACAGCTCCAGCGGCGTGCCGATCTGCTCAATGATGCCGTCATGCATCACAACAATACGGTCTGCCATGGTCATGGCTTCAATCTGGTCGTGGGTCACGTACACAGTGGTGGTTTTCAGGCGCTGGTGCAGGGCCTTGATTTCGGCACGCATGGCCACGCGCAATTTGGCATCGAGGTTGGACAGCGGCTCGTCAAACAGAAACACTTTAGGGTCGCGCACAATGGCACGCCCCATCGCCACACGCTGGCGCTGCCCACCCGAGAGTTCGCGCGGAAAACGGTCAAGCAGGGGGTCAAGATTCAGAATACGCGCCGCGTCTCCCACGCGCTGGTTGGTCAGCGCTGCATCTGCCTTGCGCAGTTTCAGGCTGAAAGCCATGTTGTCGCGCACGGTCATGTGCGGGTAGAGCGCGTAGCTCTGGAACACCATGGCAATGTCGCGGTCCTTGGAGTCGAGGTCGTTGATGACCTTGCCGTCGATGGCAATCTCGCCACCCGTGATTTCCTCCAGGCCTGCCAGCATCCGCAGCAAGGTCGATTTGCCGCACCCTGAAGGCCCCACCAGCACGACAAATTCGCCATTGGAAATGTCGAAACTGATGCCGTGAATGATTTTGACCTTGCCAAAGGACTTTTCAATATTGCGAAACGAAACAGAGGCCATGATTGATTAATTCCTGAATCAGCTTTTCACGGCGCCAGCTGTCAGGCCTGACACCATGTAGCGCTTGAAGGTGTAGTAGATGGCCGCTGGCGGCATCGCATAAATCAGACCGGTCGTCATGAGGAGTTCCCATGGCGAGTCATCGGCTGAAAGAAAGTTGCCTAACGCCACTGCCAGCGTCACGCTGGTGTCTTTTGACAGCAGAAGAAAAGCGTAGAGGTATTCGTTCCACGCCAGCAGCAGCGCATAGGTACCTACCGCCACCAGCGATGGCACCATCAGCGGCAGATAAACGAGGCGAAAGAGTTGCATCGCAGTTGCACCGTCCATTTTCGCGGCTTCATCAAGTTCCCACGGCAGCTTATCTGACGCCTGCTTGAGCACCCAGATGCAGTAGGGCGAAGCAATCGTCACCATCGCAAGAATCAGCGCCCACTGGCTGTTGAGCAGCCCGTAATTGCCCATGGTCTTGTACATGGGCACGGCCAGGAAAGCGGCCGGAATGAAATAGGTGAAAAGCGCCATGTTCATCACCGTACGGCCACCGCGCACCTTGAGCCGGCTGATGGCAAAGGCCGCGCAGGTGGACACAAACAGTGTGAGTACACCCACAGACACGGCAATCAACAGCGAGTTCCACAGCTGTATCCAGAAATGATCGAGGTAGAAGTGCTTCTGATTCAGCACGAAATCAAAGTTACTCAGTGTCGGATGCGTTGGCCAGAGCTTTCCAGTGGTTGCCTGGTCCCTGGGCGACAGTGCGAACAGCACCATGTGATAGATAGGCAGCAGTGTCCAGATCAGCACGGGAATGCCGATCAAAAGGAGCTTGGCTTCGGTCGTGACCGTCTTCAGTGCGGAGCGGCTCATTTGGACAACCTCTTCATCATGAAATAAACAAGGGGAAGAACCAGAGGCAATGCCACCACAATGGACGCCAGTGACAAGTCCACCTGGTCCAGTCGAAGGTAGCGGATGCCCAGCGTGGCCAGAACGTGCGTCAAATCAGCCGGCCCGCCACCTGTCAGCAAATAGACGCTGTTGAAGTCTCCGAGCGTGAAAATCATCGACAGCATAGTGGAAGTCAGGTACAGCGAGCGCATCGACGGCCAGGTGATGAAGCGAAACTTCTGCCACATGGTCGCGCCGTCCACTGATGAAGCTTCGTATTGCTCTCCCGGAATCGACATGCGGCCGGCCAGCAAAATCAGGGTCCAGAACGGAAGCGACTTCCAGATGTGCGCCAACATGGACAGTGACAAGGCGAGCGTCGGGTCGTTGAGCCAATTCGGGCCATCCAGCCCGGTGAAGCGGAAGATAGCGGCGTTCACCACGCCCCACTCCGGGTTGAGCATGAAACGCATCGACAAAATCGTGGGTATAGACGGTACCGCCCAAGGCAGGATAAAGAGCATCGACAAAATCTTGACCCACCAGCGCGTGTTCAAAAAGAAACCCGACAGGCCCAGCGCCAGCGCCATCTTGACGTTGACCGCTACCACCACAAAAATCACGGTGTTGATCACTGTGCGGAAAAAAATCGGGTCGGCAAACAGCCGCTCGTAACTGTCAGGGTGGCGGGCCAGCCACAGGCCGTAACCCACCGGATAAATCACGAAAACAACAAACACCAGCAGGTAGGGAATGACCAGCAACATGCCCCACTTTTGCCACGATGTCATGGCCTTCCTGGCGGCTGGCATGACGACCGGTTGTTCAATGGCAAGAGTGCTCATGGCGTGGACCTGCTGGACAGCAAAGATATTGATGAAACAACAAAGAACGCGCCGCTGCCAGGGTGGCAGCAGCGCGTTTTCTTTGTCGTGTGCCGTGCTTTAGTTGGACGCGACGGTCTTGATGCGGGCGATCATTTCGTCGACAGCCTTGTCAACCGGCACCTTCTCATTGATCACACGGTTGGCCGCTTTGGCCCAGACGTTCTCATTGTTCAGCACTGTGAACTTGTAGTTCTTGACGAATTCAAAACCCACTGTTCCGTTGGCATACTGGTTGAACACCGACTTGCGGTGCGGATCAGCCTGCCAGAACGGACGGGCCTGGCCTGCCTTGGTCACAGGGAACCAGCGACCAAGCGAGCCTTCAACATACGGCCCCAGGTTTTCTTCTTCCATCAGGAACTTCACAAACTCCTTGGCACGGACCTTGTTCTTGGCTTGACTGAAGATCACGCCGGTCTTCACGGCCGTGCGGTAAACCATCTTGCTGCCATCAGGCTTGTTTGGAAAGCCAGCAGTACGGATGCGCTCGTAATAGTTCTTCTTGGCGTTCTCGCGCTCTTCGGGCTTGAGCTTGTCATTGTTGGCGTCGTCCAGCCACTTGGCGGCAATCGAGATGGTGGCGTTGTGCGTCATGACTGTGGTCTTGTTGTGGAAGGCCACATTGTTGTCCGGGTCTTTCCAGCTGGTCGATGACGGTGGCGAGCAGCCTTTGGTGTAGATCGACACATAGTCGGTCAATGCAGAGATGAGGCCCGAACGCACCGTAGGGTCGTCCACCAGCAGCTTGCCGTTGTCGCTCACCATCTTCACGTTATAGGCATCCGCAAAGGTCAGGAACGAGAAAAACGAGTCACTGGAGTCCACACCGAGTGGCTGACCAATACCGAACGTACGCTGGCCCGTTTTCTGGCGGCTGGCCGGCTGGACTTTGTCGCACCAGAAAGACCAGTAGCCCTTCCAGTCGGTCGGGATGTCGGACTCCTTGAAACCGGCGTCGTTGAGCATGTCGATCCAATACTCGATGTGCATCGTCTGTTGCTTCATCGGGAAAGCATAGTAAGCACGGGTCTTGGCCACATCGTTGTAAAGAAAAGTCGTCTCTACAGTGTTGGGCGCAAAGCGTCCCCGAATGGGGTCGATCACACTGGTTATATTTTCAAGCTTGCCTTCATAGGCCCATTTGCTCGTGACCTGAAAGTCATACACGTCACCATAAGCAACATCAGGCGGATTGCCGGAGTCCAGCGCCGCCACGGTCTTGGGAATCATGTCCTGGATCGGGTACTGTGACAGCTCGATTTTCACGCCCTTGTGTTTGTCTTCATACTTCTTGATGGCGGCAAACAGCGCGTCGTCCTCGGACTTGTAGAAGCCCTTGACCCACCAGACGTTGAGTTTTTCCTGGGCTGCAACCTGCCCTGCAGTAACCAGGCCTGCCGCGAACATCGCGGTGGCGAGAATTGTCTTGAGCTTCATTGTGTCTTGTCTCCTGTAAAAGTTGATTTGTAGAAATGCCCGAACCTGTCGCTCTCAATTTCTCATCAGAAAAAACAATCATATGATGATTAAAAGGTATCTTTTCTATGGAAAACCCGCACTTTTTCCAGTAACCTCCTCAACCACACTCGGGTACTGGCGAAAGCGCAGGTTGACCTGAAAAGTGCGCCTGCAGGTTGGCAACTGCCAGGTCTGCCATGGCCTGCCGGGTCTCACGGGTGGCGCTGGCCATGTGCGGTGTCAGCACCACGTTGTCAAGTTGGGTCAGGGCCTGCAGCGGATGCGGTTCTTTTTCAAACACATCCAGACCTGCGCCTTCAATCACGCCTGTCTGAAGGGCTTCGACCAGCGCAGCTTCATCCACCACCGAGCCCCGCGCCACATTGATCAGGTAACCTCTTGGTCCCAGCGCCTTGAGCACCGCAGCGTTGATCATGTGGAAAGTACCCGCGCCCCCGGGCGTGATGACCACCAGAAAATCAACCTCTGCCGCCAAGGCCAGTGCAGTGGCATAAAACGGATAGGCCAAACCGGGTTTGGCACTGCGTGCCGTGTAGGCGATAGACATGCCAAAAGCCGCAGCACGGTCTGCAATGGCCTGCCCGATACGCCCCAGGCCCACAATGCCCAGTCGTGCACCAGACACCTTGCGGGCCAGCGGCATGGCCCCTTCAGCCGCCCAGCGCCCGCTGCGCACATACTGGTCAGCCTGCGGAATGCGACGCGCCACGCAAAGCATCAGCCCGATGGCCAGATCAGCCACCTCGTCGTTGAGCACATTGGGCGTATGCGTCACTACAACATTGCGCTTGAGAGCGGTGCCAACGTCAACACCGTCATAACCCACGCCCATGATGGACACCATCTCCAACGCAGGCAACTGCGCCATCAGATCAGCCCCAACAGCCGATTCACCGCCACCGGCAATGCCCCGTATCAGCGGTGCCACCCTGGAAAACTCTGCCGGATCAGTTTGATGCAGGCGCTCGTGAACGACAAATGCAGCCTTGAGCGGCTCCAGAAAAAACGCTGGTGGCTTTGAAACGACAAGAATATGAGGGCGGGACAAATGTAGCTCCGGTGAGGTGTACGCAGTCAGCTGAAGTCATGGTTATCACTAGCACATTGAACTAATGGTATGACGATAATATGATTGAAAATTAAGGATTTTCCCTATGACTGACAAAAAGACACCGAAAAAAAGACCTGAAGACCTGCGCAGCCAGCAATGGTTTGGCCGCCAGGACCGGGACGGTTTTGCCTACCGCAGCTGGGTCAAGGGCAAGGGTGTGCCGCACGACCAGTTTGATGGCCGTCCGGTCATCGGCATCTGCAACACCTTCAGTGAACTGACACCGTGCAACAGCCACTTCCGCACGATTGCCGAGCAGGTCAAGATTGGTGTGTACGAGGCGGGCGGTTTTCCGCTGGAGTTCCCCGTGATGTCGCTGGGCGAAACCCTGCTGCGCCCCACGGCCATGCTGTATCGCAACCTGGCCAGCATGGATGTGGAAGAAAGCATTCGCGGTAACCCGATTGACGGCGTAGTGCTGCTGATGGGCTGCGACAAAACCACGCCAGCACTGGTCATGGGTGCAGCCAGTGTTGACCTGCCGACAGTAGGTGTTAGCGGTGGCCCCATGCTGAGTGGCAAGTGGCGTGGGCAGGAATTGGGCTCGGGTACAGGCGTGTGGAGCATGAGCGAGCAGGTACGGGCAGGAACGCTGAAACTGGCAGACTTTTTTGAAGCTGAAAGCTGCATGCACCGCAGTCACGGCCACTGCATGACCATGGGAACGGCATCAACCATGGCCAGCATGGTGGAAGCACTCGGCATTGGCCTGCCCGGCAACGCGGCCTACCCGGCGGTCGATGGCAGACGTAACGTGCTGGCCCGCATGGCAGGCCGCCGCGCCGTCGACATGGTGCATGAAGACCTGACGTTGTCAAAAATCCTGACCCGCGAGGCGTTTGAAAACGCCATCAAAACCCTGGCAGCGATTGGCGGCTCGACCAACGCGGTGATTCACCTGATTGCCATGGCAGGCCGTATTGGGGTCAAGCTGACGATTGATGACTTTGATCGTCTGGCCAGTGAACTGCCTTGCCTGGTGAACCTGCAGCCGTCGGGCAAATTTTTGATGGAAGACTTTTGTTACGCCGGTGGCCTGCCAGTGGTCATGAAAGAAATCGCGCAGCACCTGCACCTGGGCGCCATCACGGCCAATGGCCTGAGCATCGGCGAAAACATTGCAGATGCGCAAAACTACAACACCGAGGTCATCAAACCGCTGGGTGCGCCGTTCAAGGACAAGGCAGGCATTGCCGTGCTGCGCGGCAACCTGTCACCACGCGGTGCGGTCATCAAACCGAGCGCCGCCACGCCAGAACTCATGGTGCACAAAGGTCGGGCGGTAGTGTTTGAAACGATTGAAGACTTTCACGCCCGGATTGATGACGAAGACCTGGACATTGACGAGACCTGTGTGATGGTGCTTAAAAACTGCGGACCCAAGGGCTACCCTGGTATGGCGGAGGTCGGCAACATGCCGTTGCCTCCCAAAGTGCTGCGCAAAGGCATTACCGACATGGTCCGTATCAGCGACGCCCGCATGAGTGGCACTGCCTATGGCACGGTGATCCTGCACACTGCGCCTGAAGCGGCTGCGGGTGGCCCGTTAAGTCTGGTGCAAAACGGCGACATCATCGAGCTGGATGTCCCCAAACGCCTGCTGCACCTGCATGTGAGTGATGAAGAACTCGCCAGAAGACAAGCGCTCTGGAAAGCTCCTGAGCCACCTATGGGCTCAGGTTACTGGAAGCTCTATATCGACCATGTGCTTCAGGCCGATGAAGGTGCCGATCTCGACTTTCTGGTGGGCAAGCGTGGCTCGGCCGTGCCGAGGGACAACCACTGATGACGCTGGTGGTGCTTGACTGGGGCACCACGTCATTGCGCGGCGCGCGTCTGGCAGCTGATGGCACAGTCATTGAGGAGCGCAGCTTTGCACGCGGCATTCTGACGGTTGATGCAGGCGGTTTTGCAGCGGTTTTTGACAATCTGTTTGGCGACTGGATGAAAGACGATGAAAGGGGCACGCTTTGCCTGATAGCCGGCATGGCCGGCAGCCAGCAGGGCTGGCGGGAAGCACCCTACTGCCCCTGTCCGGCAGGCTTTGACGACATCGCTGTCCGACTTGCTTGGGTAGAAAAAAACCGCATCGCCATCGTGCCTGGTTTGAGTATTGAAAATCAGGGCACGCCCGACGTGATGCGCGGCGAAGAAACCCAGGTTTTCGGCGCACTGCAGCAGCTGGGCTTGTGTGATGCACGCATGGTCTTGCCGGGCACGCACAGCAAATGGGTCACGGTCACAGACCGCCGCATCACAGACTTTTCAACCTGGATGACAGGCGAGTTTTACGCGCTGCTGCGCCAGCATTCCATTTTGGCGCGCACGCTGCCTGCATTTTCCACAGCCAACAACCCCATGGCTGAACCAGCACCCGACATCGCTGCGTTTGACCAGGGCGTTGCCCAGGCTTTGCAGGGTGATGGCCTGCTCAATACCGCCTTCAGCACCCGAACCCTGGCACTTTTCAAACGCATGCCCGAACAGGCACTGCCCAGCTATTTGTCGGGCCTGGTGATTGGCGAAGAAGTCAAATGCCAGCACCTGGCGCCCGGCCAGACAGTCATCGTCGCAGGCGTACCAGCATTGGCAGAGCGATACGAGTTGGCCTTGAAGCACGTCGGCGTTCAAGTGCAGCGCACAGGCAGTAACCCGACCTGGTGTGGCCTGCGCGCCATAGCCGATACCTTAAACAGCGTTGAATAGCGTTCAATGAGCCACCTTCCAACACCTCACCAAAAATTCGCCACCGCATTGCAGTCAATTCCCCTGATCGCCATTTTGCGCGGCATCCAGCCGTCTGAAGCCTTATCCGTTGGCCAGGCGTTGGTGGACGCAGGCTGGATTCTGATTGAAGTGCCGCTCAACTCGCCAAACCCGCTGGACAGCATTGCCGCCATGGTCAGCGCATTTCCGCAGGCTTTGATTGGTGCAGGAACAGTTTTAAACGTCAAGGACGTGCAAAACGTCCATGCCGCAGGCGGCCAGCTGATTGTGTCGCCCAACTTCAACCCGGCAGTGGTGCGTGAAGCCGTCCGCCTGGGTCTGCTCTGCCTGCCAGGCGTGATGACGGCCAGCGAAGCCTTCGCTGCGCTGGAAGCGGGCGCCACAGGCTTGAAACTGTTCCCCGCAGAGATGGTCACACCCGCCGTGGTCAAGGCGCTGCGTGCAGTGCTTGCGCCAGCTACTTTTGTATTGCCTGTGGGTGGCATCACACTTGGGAACATGCGGACCTATTTTTCGGCAGGTGCCACTGGATTCGGTATCGGCTCTGCACTGTACAAGCCGGGTATGGCGGTGCAACAAGTGTCTGAAAACGCTATTGAATTCATAGCTGCCTGCGCAGGTAATATATGCCCATGAACCCTAAAATACCCTCAGAAACCACTTTAAAAATCTCGTTTGGCCTGGCGGGCCGTGTCTGCATCGTCACGGGCGGTGCGCAGGGCATTGGCGAGGCCTGCATCCGGCGGTTTGCCAGTGAGGACGCCAGACTGGTTATTGCTGACATTGACGATGCGCGCGGCCAGGCGCTGGCGGCCGAGCTGGGTGGGCTGTATGTGCATTGCGATGTGGGTGACAAGGCGCAGGTTGATGCGCTGGTGGCGCAAACCGTGGCTGCTTTTGGCCGGATTGACGTGCTGGTCAACAATGCGGGTATCTTCAAGGCGGCAGACTTTCTGGACGTGACCGAAGCCGACTTTGATGCTGTTTTGCGCATCAACCTCAAGGGCAGTTTTCTGGTGGGTCAGGCGGTGGCGCGTGAAATGGCCAAGACCGGGTCCAGACAGGGCATCGGCGCAAGTGCCGGGCGTGGCAGCATCATCAACATGAGTTCGGTCAACGGTGTTTTGACCATTCCCAACATTGCCAGCTACAACGTCAGCAAGGGCGGTATCAACCAGCTGACGCGGGTGATGGCGCTGGCCCTGAGCGACAAGGGCATCCGTGTCAACGCCGTAGCGCCCGGCACTATTGCCACCGAACTGGCCGCCAGGGCCGTGCTGACCAGCGACGAAGCCAAGGCAAAAATCATGAGCCGTACCCCTATGAAGCGGCTTGGCCAGCCCTCGGAGATTGCCGATACCGTCGCCTTCCTGGCCAGTGATGCAGCCAGCTACATTACCGGCGAAATCATCGTGGTGGATGGCGGGCGCATGACGTTGAACTACACGGTGGCTGTGTAGAACCGCACGCCCGGTGTGAAGCTACACATTCGCCTTTCAGCATGCTGGCACGATGCTGTTCGGGTTTGGTCAGGCCGGCTGGTCCGCGTTGACATCAAGCGGGCACAAACTGCTGTTGGGATTCAAACTGAAGAGAAACAAGCGCTGCCAAGTAAGTGCTGCCCATTAAGCGCGCCATTTTTGGCGAACCTGCAGAATAATAGCGTCAGGCAATTTTTAAATGCCTTTTCAGTCCGCTTTTCTGGCCCCCCGTTTTTACGCTCGCCCCAATTCATATAAATGGAGACATGCACCATGACGAACAAGCCCACTTCCCTACCCCGCCGCCAACTTCTGGCGGGCAGTGCCAGCGCGCTGGCCGCTGCAGGTCTGGCCAGCTTTTCCCGCGGGGCGATGGCGCAGACCACCGCTGCTAAGCCGTTGCCAGCGACTGTCAGCTGGAAAGACCCGGCCAGCCTGATCGTGCACAGCGGCACCACGATTGAAACCAAACGAAGTGCTTTTGGCACCAGCGTCATCACGCCGGTTGAGCAGCTGTACTTGCGCAACAACCTGCCTGCGCCTGACGCCTCTATTGTGGCTGAGCGCGATGACTGGGTCATCGCGCTGGAAGGCGTTAAAAACCCGCGCAAGCTGACCGTGCGTGACCTGAAAACCATGGGCCTGGAAACGGTGGCCATGGTGTTGCAGTGCTCCGGCAATGGACGTGGCTTTTTTCCGAGCAAGCCAAGTGGCACCGCCTGGACGGTGGGTGCAGCTGGCTGCGTGGTCTGGAGCGGCGTGCCCGTACGCGCTGTGGTGGAAGCGCTGGGCGGCGTGACCAGCGGCATGGCCTACATGACGGGCACCGGCGGCGAAAAACTGCCCGAGGGCCTGGACCCCAAATCCATCATCGTCGAGCGCTCTGTGCCGGTCTCGGCCATGGCTGATGCCCTGCTGGCCTGGGAGATGAATGGCGCACCTGTTTCACTGGCCCACGGTGGCCCGCTGCGCCTGATCGTGCCGGGCTTTACCGGCGTCAACAGCATCAAATACATCAAGCAACTGGCTTTTACAGCCGCCGAAAGCGACGCCCGGATCATGTCGCACGGCTACCGCATCACGCCACCGGGCGGCAAGGGCGACCCCAGCCAGCCGTCTGTACAAGAGATGACCGTCAAGTCGTGGATCAACTCGCCCAGCCCCGACAGTGGGGTGCTGAAAGCGGGGATAGCGCAAATTCATGGTGTGGCTTTTGGCGGCATGAACGCTGTCCGGGGCGTGGAGGTATCGGTGGACGGTGGCAAAACCTGGCAGGCGGCGCGCCTCGTTGGCCCTGACCTGGGCAAGTACGCGTGGCGTCAGTTTGTGCTGCAGGCCCGCCTGCCCGCTGGCAGCTACACACTGGCCAGCCGCGCCACCGATACAGCGGGCCAGGTGCAACCAGAAAACCGGCTGGAAAACCAGGGTGGCTACAACAACACCAGCTGGGTTGACCACGCGGTCAAGGTCACCGTGGCCTGAGCTTATCAAGCCATCTGCTTTGTTTTAGCCTTATCACCAGAGTCTTTATGTCCTCTTTCTCTACTGTACGACGACGCACCAGCTTGCCCCGGCTGTTGCTGCTCGCTGCCAGCGTCGCCACATTCAGCGCAGCTGGCATTTCTGGCGCTTTTGCGGCCGATGATGCTGACAAGATGGCACGCGGCAAGACACTTTTCACCACGGCAACACCTGCCTGTGCGCTTTGCCACACCCTCAAGGATGCTGGCGCCGAGGGCGCTGTAGGGCCAGTGCTTGACGAGCTCAAGCCGGACGCCAGCCGTGTCAGCAAGGCGCTGCGCGATGGACTGGGGGCGATGCCCTCGTTCAAAGCTACGCTGTCTGAGGCTGATATGGCGGCACTGGCTTATTACGTGGCGCGTGCCACTGGTGCTGAAAAGTAGCCGTGCCACGCGCACAGGGATGGCTATTGATCCGGCCCAATGAAGTTGCCCTTTTCCGTTCGGGCTGAGCTTGTCGAAGCTTTGCTTGTTCTGGGAAACCCTTCGACAAGCTCA
>JBBRMH010000039.1:0-25686 GCA_038230935.1 Burkholderiales bacterium
ACTTGGTGCAAACACGCTTCCTGCGCTGGCATGACCCAGATCAGGTGAAAGGGGTAACTCTCAGTCCGCGCCGGCTTTTCAGCCTGTACAGACACCCCCGGTGAAGCCTGGATTGTAGGCGCTTGGTGCGCCTGCATGCACGCCACAAGGCGCAGGGACTGGCGATGCAGGCATAAGGGCTCAGGCAGCATGCGCCACGCAGAACGCCATGCGGACTGCTGCGGTGGCTCTCGTACACTCTTGCCATGCTGATTGCCGGATTTGAATCGAGTTGTGATGAAACGGGTGTGGCGCTGGTCGATGCGTCTGGCCATGGCGTGCCGCGCTTGCTGGCCCATGCCTTGTACAGCCAGATAGACATGCACCAGGCGTATGGCGGTGTCGTGCCCGAGCTGGCCAGCCGCGACCACATCCGCCGGGTTGTACCGTTGACGCGTGAAGTCATGGTGCAAGCGCACAAAACGCTGGCTGACGTGGATGTGGTGGCCTACACACGCGGGCCGGGGCTGGCCGGCGCGCTGCTGGTCGGCGCTGGCGCGGCCTGTGCGCTGGCGGCAGCACTTGGCAAGCCCGTGATGGGAGTCCACCATCTGGAAGGGCACTTGCTCTCGCCTTTTTTAAGTGCCGACCCGCCCGAGTTTCCGTTTGTGGCCTTGCTGGTGTCGGGCGGGCATACCCAGCTGATGCGGGTGGACCGCGTCGGCAGCTACGAGCTGCTGGGCGAAAGTATTGACGACGCCGCTGGCGAGGCCTTCGACAAGTCGGCCAAACTCATGGGCCTGCCCTATCCGGGCGGCCCGCATCTATCGAAACTGGCAGAGCAGGGCGACCCGACAGCCTTTAAGCTGCCGCGTCCCCTGCTACACAGCGGCAACCTGGACTTTTCATTTGCCGGGCTGAAGACTGCGGTGCTGACGCAAGCTAAAAATCTGGGTGCAGACCTTCAAGCGCGCAAAGCCGACCTGGCGGCATCCACCCAGGCGGCGATTGTGGACGTGCTGGTTAAAAAATCGATGAGCGCGATGGTGCAGACCGGGCTGGATCGGCTGGTGGTCGCGGGCGGTGTCGGCGCCAATGCCTTGCTGCGCAGCCAGCTCAACGCGGTTTGCCAGCAGCGTGGCATCCGTGTTCACTATCCCGAACTGCACCTGTGTACCGACAATGGCGCGATGATTGCCCTGGCAGCCGGGATGCGGCTGCAGGCGGGGCTGGAAACGCTGCAGCACGGCTACACTTTCGATGTTTTGCCGCGCTGGAGCCTGCACGATTGCAGCGCTTGATCAAGTGCCAAATATGGCTTCAGACCAGGCGATACGGGCGCTGGCAGCTCCTTAATCAATAGCAATTAAACAGTTCATATCAAACCATCCATGCGTATTTTTATCAAGCAACTTTTGCTGTGTTTTTCTCTGCTGCTGTCGTTGTGTGCAGTCGCCCAGCCTTCGCCTGCCCTTCCCGCATTTTCCACCGTGCCCATCAAAGTAGCGCTGATCGAAAGTCTGTCCGGCCCGTTTGCCAATACGGGCGAAGCCGTTTTTCGCAATCTGGTGTGGGCCACCGAGCGCGTGAATGCGCGTGGCGGTGTGAAGCTGCCTGGCGGCGCGCGGCCCTTGTTGATTGAACGCTATGACAGCAAGGGCCAGAACGAAGAGGCGCTGAGCGCCTTGCGGGCGGCGATTGACGACGGCGTGACAGTCGTGGCGCAGGGCAATTCATCAGCCACTGCTGCGGTGCTGATAGACGCGATTAACAAGCACAACGAGCGTGAACCTGGCAAGCGGGTGGTGTTTTTGAACTACTCGGCGGTGGACCCGGCGCTGACCAATGAAAAATGCAGTTACTGGCACTTCAGGTTCGATGCCCATGCCGATATGCGTATGACGGCATTGATGGAGGCTTTCAAAGACGACAAAAGCACTAAAAGCATCTACCTGATCGGTCAGGACTACAGCTTTGGCCAATCGGTGCTGAAGGAGGCACGCAGGCAAATCACCGCGCACAGGCCCGACGTGCAAATCGTCGGCGATGAGCTGCACCCGCTGGGGCGCGTGAAGGACTTCATCCCCTACGCCGCCAAAATCAAGGCCAGCGGCGCGCAGGCGGTGCTGACGGGCAACTGGGGCAATGACCTGACGCTGCTGGTAAAAGCCGCCAAAGACGTGGGTTTTGAAGGCAAGTTCTACACCTTTTACGGCAACGCCCTGGGCGCGCCTGCCGCCATTGGTGAGGCTGGTGTTGGCAAAGTCATTGCAGTGGCGGAATGGTTTCCCAATGCGGCAGGTGCGCCATCCGAGGCGTTCTACCAGTCATTTCGCCAGCGCTTTGCGGCACCCAAAGACGACTACGTTCATATGCGCATGCAAATGGTGATTGAAGCGCTGGCCCAAAGCATTGAAAAAGCCGGCTCGATTGAAGCTGGCGCAGTGGCCGCGCAGCTGGAAAAAGCAGTCGTCACCATGGCCGGCCAAACGGGTGCGATGCGCGCTTCTGACCACCAGTTTCAGCAGCCCCTGCTGGTCGCCCAGATGGGCAAGCAGGGCGACGCGGGCATCAAGTTCGATGTCGAGGGTTCAGGTTATGGCTTTCGCGTGATCAAGACGATTGCCAGTGACAAGGCGGCCATGGCCACAACCTGCAACATGGTGCGGCCTTAACGTCACTTACTTTTATTCAACGACAAGGCTTCACGATGCGCCAGGCTGTTTTAAACCTCGAAGAATCCATGATCCGCCAGGTCGCCAACGCGGGCATGGGGCGCAGTGATGTGCTCAAGTTCTGGTTTGGTGAAAGCGATGAAGTCACGCCTGCTTTTATCCGGGAAGCCGCCATCGCGTCATTGCAGCAGGGCGAGACGTTTTATGCCCACAACCTGGGCCTGCCTGAACTGCGCGAAGCCATTGCCGCCTATTGCAGCGGCCTGCGCGTAGCCGGTGCCACGCCGGTCGGCAGCGAACGCATTGCCGTGACTTCAGGCGGCGTCAACGCGCTGATGCTGGCGGTGCAGGCGCTGGTTGACAGTGGCGATGAAGTGGTGGCGGTCACGCCGGTCTGGCCCAACCTGACGGCGCAGCCCGCCATCATGGGTGCGGTGGTCAAATGCGTCAGCCTCAAGCCGGTGGGTGGGGAGTGGCAGCTTGACATGGCGGAACTGCTCGCCGCCATCACGACCAAGACCAAGCTGCTGGTCATCAACGCGCCCAACAACCCGACCGGCTGGACGCTCACGCGGTCTGAGCAAGCCGCCATCCTGGCACATTGCCGCCACACCGGCACCTGGATTCTGGCCGACGAGGTCTATGAGCGGCTGTATTTTGAGCCCACACCCCACGGTGCTGCACCAAGTTTTCTGGACATTGCCACGCCAGAAGACCGTCTGGTGGTGGCGCACAGTTTTTCAAAGAGCTTTTTGATGACTGGCTGGCGACTCGGCTGGCTGGTGATGCCACCGGCCATGACGCCGCAGATGGGCAAGCTGGTGGAGTTCAACACCTCTTGTGCGCCCGTGTTTACACAGCGCGCTGCACTGGTGGCGATGGAGCGCACGGCAGACATCACGCCGCGCATCGTGGCCCACCTCAAAGCTTGCCGTGACACCCTGGTGCCACTCTTGCAGGCTCTGCCTGGCGTGCAGGTCGCTTCAGCCAAAGGCGGCATGTACGCGTTTTTCAGGCTGCAGGACCAGGCGCGGTATGGTGATTCACTCGACACCGCCAAGCGCCTGGTGGTCGAAGCCGGGCTGGGTCTGGCACCGGGAAATGCGTTCATGGTCAACCCCGGCCCAGAGGCCCAGGGCTGGCTGCGCTGGTGTTTTGCCAGCCAGGACATGGGCAGGCTGACGCAGGGCGTGGGGCGGCTGGAGCGTTGGCTTGGGCTATAATTTGGGGCTGTGCGCATTTTTGGCAACTGTGCTTTTTAAGCCTGCAACCACCCTGCCACGCACGACGAAAGCGGTTTATTCGGTCCCATGTCGGGACAGGCTGCCTTCCTCGCAAGTTATTGCACCCCTCAAGCAGGTGCAGGAAAGAAACCCATGATTGCAAAATCAATCAAAGCTGAAATCGTTCAGTCCAACGCACGTGCCGCTGGTGACACCGGCAGCCCGGAAGTCCAAGTCGCGCTGCTGACCGGCCGTATCAACGAACTGACCCCCCATTTCAAAGCCAACGCCAAAGACCACCACGGTCGCCGCGGCCTGCTGCGCATGGTCAGCCGCCGCCGCAAGCTGCTGGACTACCTGAAGTCCAGGGACGCTGGCCGTTACACCGCACTGATTGCCAAACTTGGCCTGCGCAAGTAAGCGGTAAACCCAATGCAAACGCCTGAGTTAGTTCACTAGCTCAGGCGTTTTTTACTTCAAAGTATTCCGAAATCATTTGGAACCTTTCTTTCGGATTTGGGCAAAACGGGTTCGCGCTGTGTCATTCCACAATATTTCCTGTGTAACAGCAGGCATTTTCTGGAATGGCATCGTTCTCACTAGCCACACCTCCGGGCCTCTCGCACTGCCTCAAGTGCATGACATTCGTGGAGCTACAACATGAGCATTTTCAATAAAGTTACAAAAACCTTCCAGTGGGGCCAGCACACCGTCACGATGGAAACCGGTGAAGTTGCGCGTCAATCAGGCGGTGCGGTCATGCTGGACATGGATGGCACTGTGGTGCTGGCAACTGTCGTTGCAAAGCTAGATGCCAAGCCTGGCCAGGATTTTTTCCCGCTGACGGTGGATTACCTCGAAAAAACCTACGCAGCGGGTCGTATCCCCGGCAGCTTTTTCAAGCGCGAAGGCCGCCCGAGCGAGTTTGAAACGCTGACCTCACGCCTGATTGACCGCCCGATTCGCCCGCTGTTTCCTGAAGGCTTCTTCAATGAAGTGCAGGTCGTGATTCACGTGCTGTCGCTCAACCCGGAAGTCGAAGGTGACATTCCTGCGCTGATCGCCTCCAGCGCCGCACTGGCGATTTCCGGCATTCCCTTCAATGGCCCGATTGGCGCTGCCCGCGTGGCTTACATTGACGGCCAGTATGTGCTCAATCCGGGTAAAACCCAGCTCAAAGATTCGAAGATGGATCTGGTCGTGGCCGGTACCGAAGCCGCTGTGTTGATGGTGGAGTCTGAGGCCCAGCAGCTGTCAGAAGAAATCATGCTGGCTGCCATCGTGTTTGGCCACGAGCAAGGCAACATTGCCATCAATGCCATCCACGAACTGGTGCGTGACGCTGGCAAGCCGGTCTGGGACTGGAAAGCCCCTGCCAAAGACGACGTGCTGATTGCCAAAGTCGGCGAGCTGGCCAAAGAAAAGCTGGTGGCTGCCTACCAGATCAGGGACAAGCAGGCGCGCACCCGTGCCACGCGCGAAGTCACTACCTGGACCAAGATGGGCCTGAAGGCCGAGGGCGTCGAGTTTGACGGTGTGGCCGTTGACGGCATGCTGTTTGACATTGAAGCAAAAATAGTGCGCAGCCAGATTCTGGCCGGCGAGCCACGCATTGACGGCCGTGATACACGCACTGTGCGGGCCATTGAGATCCGTAACAGCGTGCTGCCACGCACCCACGGTTCTGCATTGTTCACCCGGGGTGAAACCCAGGCGCTGGTGGTAACCACACTGGGAACCGAGCGTGATGCGCAGCGTATTGACGCCCTCAGTGGCGACTACGAAGACCGCTTCATGCTGCACTACAACATGCCTCCGTTCGCCACGGGCGAAACCGGTCGTGTGGGCTCGCCCAAGCGCCGCGAGATTGGTCATGGACGGCTCGCGAAACGTGCGCTGATCGCTGCGTTGCCATCCAAAGAAGAGTTCCCGTACACCATGCGCGTGGTCAGCGAGATCACCGAGTCCAATGGCTCCTCATCGATGGCGTCAGTCTGCGGCGGCTGTCTGAGCCTGATGGACGCTGGCGTTCCCATGAAAGCCCACGTGGCCGGTATCGCCATGGGCCTGATCAAGGAAGACAACCGCTTTGCCGTCCTGACCGACATTCTGGGTGATGAAGATCATCTGGGCGACATGGACTTCAAGGTGGCTGGCACCACATTTGGCATCACCGCGCTGCAGATGGACATCAAAATCCAGGGCATCACCAAAGAAATCATGCAGGTGGCGCTGGCCCAGGCCAAAGAAGCCCGCATGCACATTCTGGGCAAAATGCAGGAAGCCATGGGCGCGGCCAAAACCGAAGTGTCTGACTTTGCACCGCGTTTGTACGTGATGAAGATCAACCCCGAAAAAATCCGTGACGTGATCGGCAAGGGCGGCGCCGTGATTCGTGCACTGACCGAAGAGACCGGCACGCAGATCAATATCGAGGAAGATGGCACCATCACCATCGCATCGAACGACAGCGCTAAGGCCGACGAGGCCAAGCGCCGCATCGCCGAGATCACGGCTGAAGTCGAAATTGGCAAAATCTATGAAGGCCCGGTCACCAAGGTGCTCGACTTTGGCGCGCTGATCAATCTGTTGCCGGGCAAAGACGGCCTGTTGCATATCAGCCAGATTGCCCACGAGCGTGTCGAGCGTGTGTCTGACTACCTCAAGGAAGGCCAGATCGTCAAAGTCAAGGTCATGGAAACCGACGAAAAAGGGCGCGTCAAGCTGTCCATGAAGGCGCTACTGGACCGTCCAGCGCAAAATTAAGGGTCATATCCGGATGGTGTGTGACTGCTGACTTTCACGGTTTCAGGTTTCGCCCGAAGATCGTGAAGTCAGGTTGCATGCCAAATGCTATTAATTTTGTAGCTGCCAGCGCACGGTTTACGCGGGCTGGTGGCATAAATCACATAAAAATGCAATGAGAGCTGTTGAAATTACCTCGTTCGGTGCGCCAGACGTGCTGTGTCTGGGCTCCCGTCCCGCGCCTGTGCCCGGTTTGGGTGAGGTGCTCATCCGGGTGAACGCCAGTGGCATTAACCGGCCTGACGTGTTGCAACGCACCGGAAACTACGCGGTGCCAGCGGGTGCATCGGACATTCCAGGGCTGGAAGTTGCCGGGGTGATTGTCGAAGGTGATTCGGCAGCGATGGCGGCGGCGGGCCTGAACATGGGTGACCGCGTTTGCGCGCTGGTCGCAGGGGGCGGGTATGCCGAGTTGTGCGTCGCGCCTGTCGGCCAGTGCTTGCCAATCCCCGGGGGGTTGAGCGATATTGAGGCTGCGTCACTGCCCGAAACCTTCTTTACCGTCTGGAGCAATGTTTTTGAGCGTGCGCATTTGCTGGAAGGCGAGACGCTGCTGATCCAGGGCGGCTCCAGCGGCATTGGGGTTACCGCCATTCAGATAGCCAAGGCACTGGGTGCTACGGTGATCGTTACTGCGGGCAGCGACGAAAAATGCAGCGCCTGCGTGGCGTTGGGTGCTGACCACGCGATCAACTACAAAACGGCTGATTTCGTGGAAGAAGTCAAAAAGCTGACCCATGCAAAAGGTGTCAACGTCATTCTGGACATGGTGGCTGGCAGCTATGTGGCCCGTGAGCTGGAATGCCTGGCTGAGGATGGTCGTCTGGCCATCATTGCCGTACAGGGCGGTGTCAAGGCTGAAATCAACGCGGGTTGGGTATTGCGCAAACGCTTGACCATCACCGGTTCAACGCTGCGGCCACGCTCGCTCGAATTCAAGTCGGCAATCGCCAGGTCTTTGAAGGAAAAAGTCTGGCCCTTGATTGCCAGCGGCATCATCAAACCCGTGATTCACAGCACCTTCGCCGCTGCTGATGCATCAAAAGCGCACGCGCTGATGGAGTCCAACCAACACATTGGCAAAATCGTTTTGACCTGGTAGGAACTGGCCGACATGAAAAAATTGATTGCAGGTAACTGGAAAATGAACGGCAGCCTGGCCGCCAATGAGGCCTTGCTGGCTGCACTGGCGCAGGGGCTGGACGCCGCGCCGGTTTGCGATATAGCGGTGTGCATACCTGCACCCTACCTTGTACAGGTGCTGGCCTTGAGAGCTGCCCACTCCAGCCTGTCTGTGGTGGATGTGGGCGCACAGGATGTGTCCAGCCAGGCAAGCGGTGCTTACACAGGGGAGGTCAGCGCTGCCATGCTCAAAGACCTCGGTTGCCGCTACGCGGTGGTGGGCCACTCAGAACGCCGGCAATACCACGGTGAAACCGATGCGCTGGTCGCAGACAAAGCCAGGGCTGCCCTGGCGTCGGGCATCACGCCTATCGTTTGTGTCGGGGAGTCGTTGGCTGAACGCGATGCTGGACTGACGCAGGACGTGGTCAAACGCCAGCTTGCCGCAGTCATTCATGCCAACGGACACTGCATCAGCGAAATCGTGCTGGCTTACGAGCCGGTCTGGGCCATTGGAACCGGCAAAACGGCATCGCCCGAAGAAGCGCAAGCCGTCCATGCTGTTCTTCGCGCACAACTCAAGGCGGCCACAGCGCATTTTGCAGACATCAGGATTTTGTATGGCGGCAGCATGAATGCAGCCAATGCTGCAACACTGCTGGCCCAGCCGGACATTGATGGCGGCCTGATTGGTGGCGCATCGCTCAAGGCTGCGGATTTTTTAACCATCATTGCTGCAACCCGATAACTACGGGCAAACCAAAATACAAGCAGCTGTTTAACCACACCATCAGGAGTAAAAATGAATATAGTTTTAACCGTTGTTCTTGCCGTACAGATGTTGACTGCACTGGGCATGATTGGCCTCATTCTTGTGCAACACGGAAAAGGTGCCGATATGGGTGCAGCGTTTGGCAGCGGTGGCTCTGGAAGCTTGTTTGGAGCAAGCGGTAGCGCCAATTTCTTATCGCGCACCACAGGGGTTCTGGCCGCTGTATTTTTTGTCTGCACGCTGGCACTGGCGTATTTTGGCAATGCGCAACCCCGTACCGGCTCCAGCGTTTTGGAAGGTGCAGCAGTGAGCGTTCCAGTACCTGCAGCAGCGGCCTCTGGCGCAGCGCAAATACCGTCAACGTCGGTACCCGCCTCTGGCAGTGCAGCAGCCGTCGTGCCCGCTGCCCCTGCAGCATCTGGCGCTGGACAAATCCCTACGAAATAGCGGTTGAACCAGCTGCATGCCTGCAGAAAATGCAGGTTTTCAGGGTAAACTCTAGGTTGTTGGGAAAGCAAATGATCGCGAGATTTCCTCATGCCATCCAGACACAGAAAACCGCGGACGTGGTGAAATTGGTAGACACGCTATCTTGAGGGGGTAGTGCCGAAAGGTGTGCGAGTTCGAGTCTCGCCGTCCGCACCAGATGAAAATTTTGCAACTACCTTGTTGCAAAGCAGTTGCAGCAGCAAATTGACTTCAACTGTCATTGCTTAAGTTGATTCCACGATGAACCTAGACCAGTACCTCCCCGTTCTCCTGTTCATTCTGGTAGGTGTAACGGTGGGAATTGTGCCCCAGGTGCTAGGACGTTTACTGGGACCAGTGCGGCCAGACGCAGAGAAAAACTCCCCCTATGAGTGCGGTTTCGAGGCATTTGAAGATGCTCGGATGAAGTTCGATGTGCGGTATTACCTCGTCGCCATCCTCTTTATTCTTTTTGACCTCGAAATTGCCTTCCTCTTCCCGTGGGCTGTTGCACTCAAGGATGTCGGTGTGGTGGGTTTTTGGGCAGTCATGATTTTTCTGGGCATCCTGGTCGTGGGGTTTATCTACGAGTGGAAAAAGGGTGCGCTGGATTGGGAATAAAAATCGAGTTTCCGGGAGTTTTGCGACAAAGGTACGGTTATGTCACTTGAAGGTGTTTTCAACGAAGGTTTCATGACCACGAGTTACGACTCGGTGGTCAATTGGGCCAAGACCGGCTCGCTCTGGCCCATGACATTTGGTCTGGCCTGCTGCGCTGTCGAAATGATGCATGCGGGTGCCGCGCGTTATGACCTCGACCGGTTTGGCATGTTGTTTCGTCCCAGCCCGCGTCAGTCTGACCTCATGATTGTGGCCGGTACGCTGTGCAACAAAATGGGTCCCGCGCTGCGCAAGGTGTATGACCAGATGTCTGAGCCGCGCTGGGTGCTCTCCATGGGTTCCTGCGCCAACGGGGGCGGTTATTACCATTACAGCTACTCAGTGGTTCGCGGCTGCGACCGGATCGTTCCGGTTGACGTGTATGTGCCTGGTTGCCCGCCTACGGCGGAAGCGCTGATGTACGGCATTATTCAGTTGCAGCAGAAAATCCGGCGTACCAACACGATTGCGAGGGTCTGATGTCGTTGTTAGCTCCTGCTTCCATTGAGCAACGGGGTGACACGGTCACATCCGTGTTGGGCGACAAGGTTAAAAATCTGAAGATCGCGTTTGGTGAAATCACCGTGACAGTATCTGCTGCCGACTATCTGGCTGTCGCCACACTCCTGCGCGACTCTGCAGGGTGCAAGTTCGAGCAACTGGTTGATTTGTGCGGCCTGGATTATTCCGAATACAAAGATGGTCAATACGATGGTTTGCGGTTTTGTGTTGTCTCCCATTTGCTTTCAGTCAGTCTGAATCAGCGCGTACGCCTCAAAGTTTTTTGTCCAGATGATGACTTCCCGGTGGTCGATTCACTCAACGACGTCTGGAATTCAGTCAACTGGTTTGAGCGGGAAGCATTTGACCTGTTCGGTATTGTTTTCGAAGGTCACAACGACCTGCGGCGCATCCTGACAGACTATGGCTTCATTGGTCATCCTTTCCGCAAGGATTTCCCGACCACTGGCCATGTCGAGATGCGCTACGACCCTGAGCAAAGGCGCGTGATTTACCAGCCGGTGACGATTGAGCCGCGAGAGATCACGCCACGTGTCATTCGCGAAGACAACTACGCCAGTCCTGTTTGAGGCGTCAAGGCAAAAGGCAAGACATGGCTGAAATCAAAAACTACACGCTTAATTTTGGGCCGCAGCACCCGGCAGCGCATGGCGTCTTGCGCCTGGTGCTTGAGCTGGATGGCGAAGTGATCCAGCGCGCGGATCCGCACATCGGTTTGCTGCACCGCGCGACCGAAAAACTGGCCGAAAGTAAAACCTACATCCAGTCATTGCCGTATATGGACAGGCTCGACTATGTGTCGATGATGTCCAACGAGCAAGCCTACTGTCTGGCGATTGAGAAATTGATCGGTGTCGATGTGCCTGTTCGTGCCCAGTACATCCGTGTGATGTATGCGGAAATTACCCGTTTGCTTAACCACCTGCTGTGGCTGGGCGCGCATGGGTTTGACTGCGGTGCCATGAACATCCTGATTTATTGCTTCCGCGAGCGTGAGTCGCTTTTTGACATGTATGAAGCGGTGTCAGGCGCGCGCATGCATGCGGCGTATTTCCGTCCGGGCGGCGTGTACCGCGACCTGCCAGAAACCATGCCGCAGTACCGTGTCAGCAAAGTCAAGAACGCCAAGGCCATTGAAGCGCTTAACGAAAACCGTCAGGGTTCCCTGCTCGATTTCATTGAAGATTTCTGCAATAAATTCCCCGGCTATGTCGATGAATACGAAACACTGCTGACCGATAACCGCATCTGGAAACAGCGCACGGTCGGTGTGGGTGTGGTGTCACCAGAGCGTGCATTGGCCCTCGGTTTTACCGGCCCGATGCTGCGCGGATCGGGCTTTGCCTGGGACCTGCGCAAACAGCAGCCCTACGATGTTTATGCGCACATGGACTTTGACATTCCCGTTGGCAAGACGGGTGACTGCTATGACCGTTACCTGGTCCGTATTGAAGAAATGCGCCAGTCGAATCGCATCATCAAACAGTGCATCGACTGGTTGCGCGTCAACCCGGGTCCAGTGATCACGACCAACCACAAGGTGGCACCGCCTGACCGTGAATCCATGAAATCCAACATGGAAGAGTTGATTCACCACTTCAAACTCTTCACTGAAGGATTCCACGTGCCCGAAGGCGAGGCCTATGCTGCCGTCGAGCATCCCAAAGGTGAATTCGGTATTTACATTGTCAGTGACGGTGCCAACAAACCCTATCGCCTGAAAATTCGTCCACCAGGATTTTCACATCTTGCTGCCATGGATGAAATGTCACGCGGCCACATGATCGCCGATGCCGTTGCCGTGATTGGCACCATGGACATTGTGTTTGGTGAAATTGACCGTTGATACAGGTTATTTGAAAATGATTTCTGAACAAGCCCACTCAAGATTTGCCCGCGAAGTTGCCAAATATCCTTCTGACCAGAAGCAGTCGGCCGTTATGGCTTGCCTGACCATCGTGCAGGAAGAATTGGGTTTCGTCAGCGCCGACAGCGAAAAAGTGGTGGCTGAGTACTTGGGCATGGCGCCTATCGCCGTGCATGAAGTCACCACGTTCTACAACATGTACAACCAGCGACCCGTCGGCAAGTACAAACTCAATGTATGCACCAATTTGCCATGCCAGTTGCGTGATGGTGCCAAAGCACTCAAGCACCTGGAACACAAGCTGGGTATTTCAATGGGTGAGACTACGGCAGATGGCCTGTTTACGCTGCAGCAGTCGGAGTGCTTGGGGGCTTGCGCGGACTCTCCGGTGATGCTGGTCAACGACTTGACCATGTGCAGCTTCATGAGCAACGAAAAACTGGATCAGCTCATCGCTGGTCTGCAATCTGTTGAGGCAAAGTGACCATGACGATTCCTGAAAACACCGGCATAAGCGCTGCCGCAAAAAGCGTGTTGTCTCAATTCGCTGCTACTGGCGTTCAAAGCTGTTTCCATGGCCGCCATATCAACCCGCAAATTCTGGTTGATCTGAACGGTAGTAACTGGCGTTTGAAAGACTACGAAGCGCGTGGTGGCTACCAGGCCTTGAGAAAAATACTCGCCCAGGGCGAAGGCGTGGGCATGACACCTGATCAGGTGATTGCCGATGTCAAGCTCGGGGGCCTGCGCGGCCGGGGTGGCGCAGGATTTCCGACCGGTTTGAAGTGGAGCTTTATGCCGCGCCAGTTTCCTGGCCAGAAATACCTGGTTTGCAATTCAGACGAAGGCGAGCCGGGCACGTGTAAAGACCGCGACATCATGCAGTTCAACCCGCACAGCGTGATTGAAGGCATGGCGATTGCGGCTTATGCCATGGGGATCACGGTTGGCTACAACTACATCCACGGCGAGATTTTCGCCACTTATCAGCGTTTTGAAGAAGCACTTGATGAGGCGCGTGCAGCTGGTTTACTGGGCAACAAAATCCTCGGCAGCAACTTCAGCTTTGAGCTGCATGCGTCACACGGTTTCGGGGCCTACATCTGCGGTGAAGAAACCGCTTTGCTGGAGTCGCTTGAAGGTAAAAAAGGCCAGCCACGCTTCAAGCCGCCATTTCCGGCCAGCTTTGGTTTGTACGGTAAACCCACTACGATCAACAACACCGAAACTTTCGCCGCTGTTCCTTGGATCATTCGCAATGGCGGACAAGCTTATCTGGAGTGTGGCAAGCCCAACAATGGCGGGACCAAAATTTATTCGGTGTCAGGCGACGTAGAGCTGCCTGGTAATTATGAAGTGCCCATGGGCACGCCGTTTTCTAAGTTGCTTGAGCTGGCAGGTGGCGTGCGCACGGGCCGCACACTCAAAGCGGTGATACCTGGCGGATCGTCTTCACCTGTGTTGCCTGCAGCCATCATGATGGAATGCACCATGGATTACGACTCGATTGCCAAGGCAGGCTCGATGTTGGGTTCTGGTGCCGTGATCGTGCTGGACGACACCCGCTGCATGGTCGAATCGCTCAAACGCCTGTCGTACTTTTACATGCACGAATCCTGCGGCCAATGCACGCCGTGTCGTGAAGGCACCGGCTGGCTGTGGCGCATGGTGGACCGCATCCACACCGGACACGGCAAACAGACCGATCTGGATTTGCTGAATTCGGTCGCTGACAACATTCAGGGCCGTACTATTTGCGCCTTGGGCGATGCTGCGGCCATGCCGGTGCGCGCCATGATCAAACATTTCCGTCATGAGTTTGAAGCCATGATCCCCCAGAAGGCGCCTCAAGCCAACACACCTGCGTCCGTACAAGCCTGATCGCAGAGAGAAAATATATGGTTGAAATACAACTGGACGGACAAAAAGTGGAGGTGCTCGAAGGCAGCACCATCATGCACGCCGCTGAAAAAGCGGGAACGTACATTCCACATTTTTGTTATCACAAGAAGCTGTCTATCGCCGCCAACTGCCGCATGTGCCTTGTGGATGTTGAAAAAGCGCCCAAGCCCATGCCGGCTTGCGCCACGCCCGTGACCCAGGGCATGATTGTTCACACCAAGAACGACAAGGCCATCAAAGCCCAGAAAGGGGTGATGGAGTTTTTGCTCATCAACCACCCGCTGGATTGCCCGATTTGCGACCAGGGTGGCGAATGCCAATTACAGGACCTGGCTGTCGGTTACGGCTCTAGCGCGTCACGCTATGAGGAAGAAAAGCGGGTTGTCTTTCACAAGGATGTGGGCCCGCTGGTTTCCATGCAGGAAATGAGCCGCTGCATCCACTGCACGCGTTGCGTCCGTTTTGGACAAGAAGTCGCTGGCGTGATGGAGTTGGGCATGTCGCACCGGGGCGAGCATGCAGAGATCGAAACGTTTGTTGGCATGTCTGTCGATTCAGAACTGTCGGGCAACATGATTGATATCTGCCCTGTGGGTGCCCTGACGAGCAAGCCATTTCGCTACAGCGCCCGCACTTGGGAGCTGTCTCGCCGCAAGTCCGTGAGTCCGCACGATTCGACGGGTGCCAACCTGATTGTTCAAGTCAAGGCGAACAAGGTGATGCGGGTTGTGCCACTCGAAAACGAAGATGTCAACGAATGCTGGATTGCCGACCGTGACCGGTTCTCCTACGAAGCATTGAACAGTGATGAGCGTTTGACCAGCCCCATGCTCAAGCAGGGCGGCGAGTGGAAGGCGGTTGACTGGCAGACTGCTCTGGAGTACGTTGCCAATGGCCTCAAGCAGATCAAGACAGATCACGGTGCGCAAAGCATAGGTACGCTGGCCAGCCCGCACAGTACGCTTGAAGAGCTGTACCTGGCGACATCTCTGATGCACGGTCTGGGTAGTCACAACATCGACTATCGCCTGCGCAATGCAGAATTCCCGATGAGCACCGGTATTCGATGGCTGGGAACGAGCATTGCGTCCTTGTCGCAGCTGCAGCGTGTGCTGGTGGTCGGCTCCAGCTTGCGCAAAGACCACCCGCTGTTTGCACAGCGTATTCGCCAGTCGGTACGCAAAGGCTGTCAATTGAGCGTGATCAACTCACCTGCCGAGTTGCTGGGTACCGATGGTTGGGCCATGCCAATTGCCAACCTGATTACCGCTGCACCAGACGCCTGGGTTCAATCGCTGGCTGATGTCGCTGCCGCTGTTGCATCAGAAAAGGGCATATCCTCACCTGCCGAGGGCGAAGCTACCCAAGGTGCAAAAGCCATTGCAATGTCTCTGTTGACAGGTGATCGGAAAGCTGTTTTGCTGGGCAACGCCGCAGCTCACCATGCCAACGCTTCCAGTCTTTTGGCACTCGCCAACTGGATCAGCGAACAAACTGGTGCAACAGTTGGCTATCTGACGGAAGCTGCCAATACGGTTGGTGCACAGCTGGCAGGCGCTTTGCCTGGCGAAGACGGGCTGAATGCAGGTCAGATGCTCAACGGGCAACTCAAAGCCATCATCTTGCTCAATAACGAGCCTGAATTTGATTCAGCGATGGGCCGCAGGGCGCCTGCAGCCATCAATGCAGCGCAAATGATCGTCACGCTCAGCCCTTTCAAGGCCAACATGGGCTTTAGCGATGTGTTGTTGCCGATCGCACCTTTTACCGAGACACCAGGTACGTTTGTCAATGCCGAGGGCCGAGTGCAAGGTTTTCACGCGGTTGTAAAACCTTTGGGTGACACCCGACCAGCGTGGAAAGTCCTGCGGGTATTGGGGAACTTGTTGGGCTTGCAGGGCTTCGATTTTGAGTCTTCGCAAGATGTACTCAGGCAGGTCTCTGGCATCCATACGGGTGTGAATACGTCGCAAGTGTCTGTTGAAAAACTTGATAACGCGTGTGGTGCCGTCATTACGGTCGCAAAAGGAACTGCTGCAGCACCTGTCGTCGCGAGTATTTATCAACTGGACAGCCTTGTCAGGCGCGCTTCTTCATTACAGTTGACGGCGGATGCGCGCTCTACCCAGACAGGTTCTCCGGCAGAAGTCGAGAAGGTTGTCGCATGATCGACACGTTCTACGCATTCGGTCAGGGCTTGGCGGGTGGCGTCTGGCCAGCAGCTGTATGGCCCGTGCTGTGGACGCTCATCAAGATTGTCTGCGTGCTGTTGCCGCTGATGGGTTGTGTGGCTTACCTCACGCTCTGGGAGCGCAAGGCCATCGGCTTTACCCAGATTCGCATGGGTCCCAACCGGGTTGGCCCGTTTGGTTTGCTTCAACCGATTGCAGACGCGCTCAAGTTGTTGACCAAAGAAATTATCATACCGACGGCAGCCAGCAAAGGTTTGTTTGTGCTCGGTCCCATCATGACCATCATGCCGGCGCTGGCAGCCTGGGCTGTCATACCTTTTGGTCCTGATATTGCCTTAGCCAATATCAATGCGGGCCTGCTTTTTCTGATGGCGATTACTTCGCTGGAAGTCTATGGCGTGATCATCGCTGGCTGGGCATCGAACTCCAAGTACGCGTTTTTGGGAGCCATGCGCGCATCTGCACAGATGGTGAGCTATGAAATCGCCATGGGCTTTTGCCTCGTGGTCGTTTTGATGGTGTCGGGCAGTCTGAACATGACTGATATTGTCATGGGTCAGGGAAAAGGCATGGCTGCAGACAACGGCATCGGAATTCTGTCGTGGAACTGGTTGCCACTGCTGCCGATTTTTGTGGTCTATTTCATTTCCAGCCTGGCTGAAACCAATCGGCATCCGTTTGACGTGGTTGAAGGCGAATCCGAAATCGTGGCAGGTCACATGGTCGAGTATTCGGGCATGGCTTTTGCCATGTTCTTTCTCGCAGAGTACGCGAACATGTGGTTGGTTGCTATTTTGGCTGTCCTGTTGTTCCTGGGGGGCTGGCTGCCGCCGTTCGAGTTTTTAAGTTTTATTCCTGGCTGGATCTGGCTGGGCGCAAAAACTTTTGTAATTGTCACCATGTTCCTTTGGGTGCGGGCTACCTTTCCACGCTTTCGCTATGACCAGATCATGCGTCTTGGCTGGAAGATATTCATACCCGTGACATTGGTCTGGCTGGTTGTTGTCGGTGGCTGGATGCAGACGTCCTACAACATCTGGAAATAGAGATGAGCCCCCACGCTCGTTCACTTCATGTAACTCTCTGCCCCCCGAGGGGGCCGCTGCGCCTGCGGCCCGGCAAAGCCGGTTCTGCGGCCCCTGCTGGCCTTGAGAGCAAACTCGTGCGTCTTGTTATTGCAGGAATTTAATTTATGTCTGCCGTTGCTTCCATCAAAGATTTCGCGTCAAGCTTCATGCTCACTGAGTTGTTCAAGGGCATGGCCTTGACAGGCAAGTACATGTTCAAGCGAAAAATTACTGTTCAGTTCCCTGAAGAGAAGACGCCTCAAAGCCCGCGTTTTCGCGGATTGCATGCGCTAAGGCGCTATGAAAACGGCGAGGAGCGCTGCATTGCCTGCAAGTTGTGTGAGGCGGTCTGCCCCGCAATGGCCATCACCATTGAGTCGGACGTGCGTGAAGACGGTAGCCGCCGGACCTCACGTTATGACATCGACCTGACCAAATGCATTTTTTGCGGTTTTTGTGAAGAAAGCTGCCCAGTCGATTCCATCGTGGAAACGCATATCTTTGAATACCACGGTGAAAAGCGGGGCGATTTGTATTTCACGAAAGAAATGCTGCTGGCGGTAGGTGACCGTTATGAAACTGAAATTGCGGCTAACCGTGCAGCTGATGCAAAGTTTCGTTGAACATCGCTTTGCAGCGTTCGCAGTATTCGCGCCGAGCGCCGTAGTCCCAAGAAAGAATCCAGAACAACATGGACGCTAAAACAGGTCTTTTTTATGTCTTCGCCGCATTGCTTTTATTTGCGGCATTCAAGGTGATCACTGCACGCAATCCGGTGCATGCTGCGTTGTACCTTGTACTCGCTTTTTTTCAGGCCGCCGCGATCTGGATCTTGCTCAAGGCTGAATTTTTAGCCATCGCGCTGGTGCTGGTGTATGTAGGCGCGGTCATGGTCTTGTTTTTGTTCGTAGTGATGATGCTGGACATTAACCTCGATGGCGTGCGCCAGGGTTTCTGGAAACACTTTCCGCTGGCTGGTACGGTTGGTGCCATCATCGCCCTGGAAATGTCTTATGTGTTGATGGGCGGCTTCCGTGAACCCCCTAAACCTGCAGTTGCTGCAGGCCAGATTGGCGCACAGGTGTCCAATACAAAAGAGCTGGGCAAGGTTCTTTATTCCCAATATCTTTACCCGCTTGAAATCGCTGCCGTTATTTTGCTGGTGGCCATCATTGCTGCCATTGCCTTGACATTGCGAGAGCGCAAGGACTCCAAATCACAAAACCCCTCAGAGCAAGTCAGGGTCAAGCGCGAAGACCGCGTGACGCTGGTCAAAATGAAGCCGGTCATGCCTGAAGCAAGTACTCCGGCTCCCGAGGAGAAAAAGGCATGACACTCACATTGGGACATTTTCTTTCACTGGGGGCCATGCTGTTCGCCTTGTCAGTGATTGGCATTTTTCTGAACCGGAAAAACCTCATTGTTTTGTTGATGGCCATTGAGCTCATGCTGCTGGCTGTCAATATGAATTTTGTTGCTTTCTCGTATTACCTCAACGATATGGCAGGCCAGATTTTTGTGTTTTTCATTCTCACGGTTGCAGCGGCTGAATCGGCGATTGGTCTGGCTATTCTCGTCCTGCTGTTTCGCAACAAGTCCAGTATCAACGTTGACGAGCTCAACACCCTCAAGGGTTAAAAATGAGTCAAACGCTTTCTGTTTCTTCTTTGCTGGCGGTTCCGCTTTTGCCGCTGGCAGGGGCCTTGCTGGCAGGTGTTTTTGGTACTGCTTTTGGCGGTAACTGGATTGGCCGTCGGCTGTCGCATACCCTGACTATTCTGGGTGTTTTTCTGGCATTTGTTTTGTCAGCCGTGACGCTCAAAAGTGTAGTAACCGATGGTGCGCACTTTAATGAAACGCTCTACACCTGGATGGTGGTGGGCGGACTGAAGATGGAAGTCGGGTTTTTAATTGATGGTTTATCAGCCATGATGATGTGCGTGGTGACATTTGTCTCACTCATGGTCCACATCTACACCATTGGCTACATGGAAGAAGAAGACGGTTACAACCGCTTTTTTGGCTATATCTCGCTGTTTACTTTCGCCATGTTGATGCTGGTGATGAGCAACAACATGCTGCAGCTTTTCTTTGGCTGGGAGGCAGTGGGTCTGGTGTCTTATCTGCTGATCGGCTTTTATTACAACAAGCCCAGCGCAACGCACGCCAACATGAAAGCGTTCCTGGTGAACCGTGTGGGTGACTTTGGTTTTATTCTTGGCATCGGCCTGATTGCGGCTTATGCAGGCACGCTGAACTACGGCGAAGCATTCGCCAAGGGTGACGAGCTGGCCAAGCTGACCCTGCCGGGTACCAGCTGGATGCTGGTCACGGTAATTTGCATCTGCCTTTTCATTGGCGCGATGGGCAAGTCGGCGCAGTTCCCCCTGCACGTGTGGTTGCCAGACTCCATGGAAGGCCCCACACCGATTTCTGCGCTGATCCACGCTGCCACCATGGTCACCGCTGGTATCTTTATGGTCGCTCGCATGTCGCCGCTGTTTGAATTGAGTGACACAGCGCTCAGTTTCATCATGATCATCGGCGGTATTACTGCGCTGTTCATGGGTTTTCTGGGCATTATCCAGAACGACATCAAGCGCGTGGTGGCGTACTCAACACTCTCGCAGCTTGGTTATATGACCGTTGCATTGGGTGCGTCGGCTTATTCGGTTGCTGTCTTTCATTTGATGACGCACGCGTTTTTCAAGGCGCTGCTGTTTCTGGCAGCAGGCTCGGTGATTTTGGGCATGCACCATAACCAGGACATTCGCTGGATGGGGGGCGTACGCAAATACATGCCAATCACCTGGATCACCTTTTTACTGGGTTCACTGGCCTTGATTGGCACACCACTGTTTTCCGGGTTTTACTCCAAGGACAGTGTGATTGAAGCGGTCCATGAAAGCCATCTGGCCGGAGCCGGTTTCGCTTACTTTGCAGTGCTGGCGGGTGTATTCATCACGGCGTTTTATTCTTTCAGATTGTATTTTCTGGTTTTTCACGGCAAAGAACGCTTTGACCAAAACCCGGACGCGCACCATGATGACCACCACGGCGACCATCACAGCGGACAGGGCGGTCATCACAACAAGCCGCACGAATCATCCTGGGTGGTCACGGTACCGCTGGTTTTGCTGGCCATTCCGTCAGTTGTGATTGGATTCATCACGATCCAGCCCATGCTGTTTGGCGACTTTTTCAAAAGTGTCATCACGGTCAATCTTGAAAAGCACCCCGCAATGGAAGAGCTTGCGAAACTGTTTCATGGGCCGGTACAAATGGCCTTGCATGGTTTGACGGCAGCGCCATTCTGGCTGGCGCTGGCAGGCGTCATAGCGGCCTATTACATGTACCTGGTCAACCCAGCCTTGCCTGCGGCCATCAAGCGAATCTTCTTACCCGTCTATACCCTGCTTGAAAACAAGTATTACCTCGACTGGTTCAATGAGAACGTACTCGCACGCGGAACCCGCATGCTTGGTGCAGGGCTCTGGAAAATCGGTGACCAGAAGGTAATTGACGGCGTGCTGGTCAATGGCTCCTGGAAACTGGTGGGCTGGGTATCAAGCATCGTCAGGCGTCTGCAATCCGGTTATATCTACCACTATGCCTTTGGCATGATCATTGGTGTGTTTGTGCTCATGACGTACTTCGTCTGGCTGAATAAATAATAAGAACAAGAAGGAAGTTCAAGAATGGGATTGCTCAGCCTGGCTATCTGGACGCCAATTATTTTTGGCGTCGTGCTGTTGGCGCTTGGTCGCGACGACCAGGCACGCAGCGTGCGCTGGATTGCGCTGATAGGCGCCGTCGTCAGTTTTCTGGTGACTCTGCCTTTGTATGACGGCTTCAAACTCGGCACCGCTGCCATGCAGTTTGTCGAAAAAAGTAGCTGGATTGCACGCTTTAATGTCAACTACCACATTGGCGTGGACGGCATATCGCTGTGGTTTGTACTTCTGGCAGCGTTCATCAATGTCATTGTGGTGATTGCCAGCTGGGAAGCCATTACCCAGCGTGTCAACCAGTACATGGCCGCGTTTTTGATTCTCTCGGGTTTGATGATTGGCGTGTTCACGGCACTCGATGGTTTGTTGTTCTACGTCTTTTTTGAGGCTACTTTGATTCCGATGTACCTCATCATCGGCATCTGGGGTGGACCCAACAAAATTTACGCCGCCTTCAAGTTCTTTTTGTACACACTCCTTGGCTCCTTGCTGATGCTGGTGGCGCTGGTATTTTTGTACAACAAGTCGGGTGGCAGTTTTGACATTCTGGCGTGGCACCAGTTGAAACTGGGCGGCACTATCCAGACCCTGCTGTTTTTCGCGTTCTTTGCTGCCTTTGCCGTCAAGGTGCCGATGTGGCCCGTGCATACCTGGCTGCCGGACGTCCACGTTGAGGCGCCTACGGGTGGGTCTGCCGTGCTGGCTGCGATCATGCTCAAGCTGGGTGCATATGGCTTTTTGCGTTTTTCGCTGCCGATTGCGCCCGACGCTTCGCGCGAATGGGCCTGGCTCATGATTGCGCTGTCATTGACAGCCGTGATTTACGTGGGTTTGGTAGCACTCGTGCAGCAGGACATGAAAAAACTGGTGGCTTACTCTTCAGTTGCGCACATGGGTTTTGTCACCCTGGGGTTCTTTATTTTCAATGACCTGGGTGTGTCAGGCGGCATCGTGCAGATGATTGCCCACGGCTTTGTGTCTGCAGCGATGTTTTTATGTATCGGTGTGCTGTATGACCGGGTACATTCCCGCGAAATAGCCAGCTATGGTGGTGTTGTCAGCACCATGCCCAAGTTCGCAGCTTTTGCGCTGTTTTTTGCCATGGCCAATTGCGGCTTGCCCGCCACAGCAGGATTTGTTGGTGAGTGGATGGTGATTCTGGGTGCTGTCAAATTCAATTTCTGGATTGGCTTTGCATCGGCTACAGCGCTTATTTTTGGTGCGGCCTACACCCTCTGGATGTACAAGCGTGTGTACCTGGGTCCGGTCACCAACGACGATGTCAAAGGTTTGAGCGACATCAACAGCCGTGAATTTGTGATGCTGGGTCTGCTTGCCGCTGCTGTTTTATACATGGGCATCTACCCCAAGCCGTTCACAGACGTGATGAATACCTCGGTGGCTGACCTGCTCAGGCATGTGGCTGTCTCGAAATTGAACTAATTGCCGAAGAATTCAGATGATTGACAAACTCTCCTGGATCGCGGTTAGCCCCGAGATCGTCCTGTTGGTGATGGCCTGCATTATTTTGCTGGTGGACCTTGGCGTCAAAACGCAGCACCGCACTGGCACTTACGTACTGAGCCTGCTCACGCTGGCTGTTGTTGCCGCGATGGAAGCTTCTGTCGCCATCAGTGGTGAAACCTACTATGGTTTCGGAAAAATGGTGGTGGTGGACCCCATGGGTGCCTGGCTGAAGTGTTTTGCCAGTGTGGCCTTGATGGTGTCGATCGTCTATGGCAGGCCTTACGCGGCGGCGCGCGACATGCTCCGGGGCGGGGAGTTCTTCACGCTCAGCCTGTTTGCGCTTCTGGGGATGTTCGTGATGATTTCCGGGCATAACTTCCTGGTGATTTACATGGGCCTTGAGTTGCTGACCCTGTGCAGCTACGCGCTGGTGGCTCTGAGGCGGGAAAACGCCACCGCCACCGAGGCCGCCATGAAGTATTTTGTACTCGGCGCTTTGGCGTCAGGGTTCTTGCTTTACGGTTTGTCGATGCTCTACGGCGCAACCGGGTCACTGGATATCAATGAAGTGTTCAATGCCATTGCCAGCCGTCAGGTCAAACATCAGGTGCTGGTGTTTGGTCTGGTGTTCATCGTTGCAGGTCTGGCTTTCAAACTCGGTGCCGTGCCTTTTCACATGTGGTTGCCAGACGTTTATCAGGGCGCACCGACTGCGGTGACGCTGCTTATTGGCGGTGCGCCACAACTCGCTGCTTTTGCGATTTGCATGCGGTTACTGGTTGAAGGCCTGTTGCCGCTGGCCATTGACTGGCAACAGATGCTGGCCCTGATGGCGATTGGCTCCCTGCTCGTCGGCAATTTGGCAGCCATTGCACAAACCAACCTCAAACGCATGCTGGCGTTTTCAACCATCTCGCAAATGGGTTTTCTGTTGCTGGGAATGATGTCCGGTGTGGTCAACGGCAGTCAGCTCAACACCGAGTCAGCCTACAGCGCTGCCATGTTCTACGCCATCACTTATGTGCTCACCACACTTGCAGCGTTTGGCATCATCATGCTGCTGGCACGCGCCGGGCATGAGTCTGAAGAAATTTCTGATCTTGCAGGGCTTAACCAGCGCAGTCCCCTGTATGCGGGTGTCATGGCCATGGCCATGTTCTCCCTGGCTGGCTTGCCGCCACTGGTTGGTTTTTATGCCAAGCTGGCGGTGCTGCAGTCCCTGCTTGCTTCGCAACAGACCAGCTATCTGGTGTTGACGGTATTCGCAGTCATGATGTCTCTGGTCGGTGCGTTTTATTATTTGCGGGTTGTCAAAGTCATGTACTTTGATGCACCACAAGGCCATGTGCATCCGATTTCTGCGCCAGCGGACGTGCGGGTGGTGTTGTCTGTCAATGGTGCATTGATACTGATTCTGGGCATTCTCCCAGGCGGTCTCATGACGTTGTGTGCCCAATCCATCAATTCGATTGTCAAATCGCTGGGAAGCTGACGGTCCTTGATGGCGACTCAAGCTGTCCTTGTTTGATCTTTCATCATTTGTTCAAACCCTGCACATGAAGCCGACGTCTGTTTTACCCGATGAGGTCGCCCCGATCGATGCCCATTTGACTGAGACAACGCTCGATTCAAAACTCATCCTCGCTGGTGGTTTCCTGCATGCCAGGCGCGACACTGTCCGCCTGCCCGATGGCAGCCAGAGCACGCGTGAATATATTGTTCATCCTGGTGCTGTCATGATCGTGGCCCAGCTCGACAACGGACAACTAATCGTGGAGCGTCAGTACCGGCACCCGATGCAGGCTGTGATGGTCGAGTTTCCTGCGGGCAAACTGGACACAGGCGAAGCCTCACTGGCCTGTGCCAGGAGAGAGCTTCTGGAAGAAACCGGATACTCCGCCCGCCAGTGGGCCAAAGCAGGCGTATTGCATCCGGTAATCTCTTACTCCACCGAGTTCATCGATATCTGGTTTGCGCGCGACCTCACGCCGGGTGAGCGCAAGCTCGATACAGGCGAGTTTCTTGATGTCTTCACCGCCACGCCTGATGAGCTTTCAGCCTGGTGCCGCAACGGCCAGATCACGGATGGCAAAACACTCGCTGGCATGCTGTGGCTCCAGAATGTGCTGTCCGGTGCCTGGGCGCTGGACTGGCAGCTTCCCGTAGTGTGAGTGTTTGACCCCCTGTATTGATGAAAGTCCTTGATCTGCAGTGTGCAAACCAGCATTCATTTGAAGGCTGGTTTGCGTCCGAGGATGACTTTCAGTCGCAGCTGGCCCGTGGTCTGGTGGATTGCCCGATGTGCTGCGACAGGGCTATTCAAAAAATGCCCAGTGCACCCCGGCTCAATCTGGGTGCGTATCAGATCGCTGACTCCGGCTTTAAAAACCGTCCTCAGCAACCAGGCGAGTCAGCCCATTCTCCTGAGCTGGCAGTGCAGAAAAACGCAGCGGTCGGCGTACCTTCTGAACAACCCGCCCATAGTCCAGCAGAACAGGCTGCGTTCTTTACAGCGCTGCGTCAGATGGTCGCCAATACAGAAGACGTGGGTGACAAATTCGCGCACGAAGCGCGCGCCATGCATTACGGCGATGCGCAGGTGCGCAGTATCCGTGGTCAGGCCAGTGCGCGTGAAGCCGTGGAGCTGTTGCAAGAAGGCATTGATGTTCTGCCCCTGCCGCCGCAGTTCAAAGAAACACTGCAGTAGCTGCAGGTTGCGCCGACGCTTTTTCGCACTGCGTGTGGGCTAAAAAAATGCTGGTGCTTCCTTTGAGCCGGGCGAACGGCCATAGAAGTACTTATGTCGCACGCTGGTCGAAACGTTACACTTTGAAGTGACAGGGCTTCATCGCCTGCTCCTGCAATTTTTATGAACTCAAGCCGTTTTCTACATCAGCTTTCCGAGCGGTTTTCACCCAGGACATGGCTCGCGGTTGCAGCGTTGTCTTTGGTGGTGGCTTCTGGCTCTGGTGTCTTGCTGCTGTCTCGCCAGGGCGTTCAGCCTGAAGACGTGTTTTTGCCAGCTTACGACTGGGCGCGTCGCTTCACACGCGACACCATTCGCCTGACTTTTAAAACCGATGAGGGTCCGCAAGAAACCGTTTTTGTCGCTCCACTGGGAATTCTGGATCCAGCCAGGGCTTTCAAATCAATTGACAAATTCGATGATTTCGTGCCGCGCGTAGAAACCGTGATCCGCCAGCCTGTGGCACCCTTGCAAGTGCTGGAGTCAGA
>JBBRMH010000040.1:0-24419 GCA_038230935.1 Burkholderiales bacterium
ATTTTCATGAGCTCGTAGGGCGCCACATTGTCGACGATCATGGCGCCAGTCTTGCTCCATGCCGGCAGGTCGCAATGATGGCGGTCCTCGATGACCCACATCCGGAAAGGCTCACCGACAACCAGCGCAAAGTCGCAAATCTGCGTTTCGCGCGCGAACCGATCGAGGTCCTCGGCGCGCGTTGCCGGCACGATGCGATCGACCATAGTGTCGAGGAAGATGCCGTGCCGTTCAATGTGATCGGCAAGTGCCTCATCCACCAGTTTCGCGCAGTACAGGTTGAAGGCGAGCGCACCTTCGACGTACGACTTCTGTGCCAGCAGCATGCGCCTGACGTCGGCGTGTTCAATGATGCGCACCTGGGGCACAGTTGCATCTTTGCCGCCCTGCCCGATGGCGCGGCCCTGTGGGCGGGTTTTGGCGTAATCCAGACTCGCGTGGTAACCCGCCATGCCCAGCATGGTGGCGGCCATGCCGACACCAATGCGCGCCTCGTTCATCATGTGGAACATGCAGCGCAAACCCTCGTGCGGCTTGCCGACCAGATAGCCAATCGCTCCAGCTGTCGCCTGTCCTGAGCCCGCCGAAGGGACGGGATATTTGCCTTCACCAAAATTGAGCAGTGTGTTGGTGGTGCCGCGCCAGCCCAGCTTGTGGTTGAGCCCGGCCAAAGCCACGTCATTGCGTACGCCGGTCAACTCGGCTTTTGCGTTCACAAGCTTTTTGGGCACGATGAACAGCGAAATACCACGCGTGCCTGCAATCAACTTGCCGTCCGGGCCAGGGATTTTTGCCAGCACCAGATGAACGATGTTTTCCGTCAGCTCATGCTCGCCAGACGAAATCCACATCTTGTTGCCTGTCAGGCGGTAGCGTGCACCGAGCGGCTCGGCTTCAAAACCATCGCCATCGGGTACCGCCCGTGTGGTCACGTCACTGAGTGACGAGCCCGCCTGCGGCTCGCTCAGACACATCGTGCCTGAAAAGCGTCCGGAAAATTCGTTTTTTGCAAACACCTCTTTTTGCAGCGCCGTGCCATGCACCATCAGCAAGTTGGCATTGCCGGTGGTGAGCAGGCCCGAGCCAATGCTGACCGACGCCATCGCAAAAAAAGCATTCGCTGCGGCTTCTACCGTGTAGGGCAACTGCATGCCGCCCATGTCGTAGTCTTGCGCCGCGCTAAGCATGCCGGACTCGGCGTAAGCGCGGCAGGCATCATGGGTAGCCTGCGGCAAGATGACCTTTTCACCATCAAAGTGGGGTTCTTGCGTATCCACCAGGCGGTTGAAAGGCGCGTATTTTTCACGTGCGATGCGCTCGCAGGTGTCAAACACCGCGTCAAAGGTTTCGCGCGAGTGGTCAGCAAAGCGCGGGCGCTGGTTCAGCGACTCTGCGTTAAGCCAGTCGAATAGCAAAAAATCAATCGTTTTTCTAAGCTGCATGCGTCAAGCCATCTTTCAGCCGAATAATTCGGAGTGGGTGCCTGTCCGGCAAAAAAGCACCCGCTCGGTTTTTGTACCGACGTCTGCCAGTTGATAAATCAACAGCCAGTCGCCACCAATATGACATTCGCGGTAGCCATCCCACGCGCCTTGCAAGGGATGGTCAAGGTACTCAGGCGCAAGGGGTGCATCAGGGTCCAGCAACATCGCCATGACAAGCTTGAGCCGACCCAAGTCGTAACGTCCGCTGTGTGCCAGTTTTTCCCAGTCTTTGTCAAAAGCCTTGATCGGCTCGAATAACCGCAACCTGCGTGATTTGCCTTTGGCCATGATCGCGGCTGGTCACTTCAGGCCAACTTGACCGATTTGCGTCTGGCAGGCGACTTCGGGTTGGCCGGTTGAGGACGCGTCACGGCCTTTTTCTCCATCGCTGCAAAATAATCGTCCAGTCGTTCAAAACGTGCCTCGCTGCCCGCACGCAGCCGGGCAAGCGTGGCATCGCTTTCTTTGAGTGCACTGAGGGTTTGAGCGTTAGGAAGTTTCACATCAAATGGCAGCCCTTTACGCGCAGCAATCTGGGCAAAGGTCATTCGTATGACATCACTGACCGTTATGCCCAGGGCGCTCAGGATTTGCTCGACCTCGACCTTGAGTTCTGAATCGATTCTGCTTTTGATGATGGCTTCCATGCGCGGCTCCTGCTGTGGTGTGGACGACTCTAAATTTTACTGTGTGCCCACAACGGGCACACAAAAATTCATCACAGTACTTCAAAAATCCCGGCAGCCCCCATACCACCGCCAATGCACATCGTCACGCACACGCGCTTGGCACCCCGGCGCTTGCCTTCAATCAGGGCGTGACCCGTCAGGCGCTGGCCCGTGACGCCATACGGGTGGCCCACAGCAATCGCACCACCATTGACATTGAGCTTGTCCATCGGGATGCCGAGCTTGTCGGCGCAGTACAGCACCTGCACGGCAAAGGCTTCATTGAGTTCCCACAAGTCAATGTCGCTGACTTTCAGGCCCAGCTTGGCCAGCACTTTGGGAATGGCAAACACGGGTCCAATGCCCATTTCATCAGGCTCGCAACCGGCCACAGCAAAACCCAAAAACCGGCCCAGGGGCTTCAAACCCTTACGCTCGGCAACTAGCTCGTTCATCACCACCACAGCACCGCCGCCGTCTGAAAACTGGCTGGCATTGCCAGCGGCAATCACGCCGCCAGGAATGGCGGGCTTGATGCCGCTGATGCCTTCTTTGGTGGTGCCCGCGCGAATGCCTTCGTCGTTGCTCACCGTGACCTGCTTCGTAGTCAGGCCCATCACAGGGTCAGCAACGCCCATCGTCACCGTAATCGGGGCGATTTCAGCTTCATACAGGCCAGCGGCCAGTGCAGCAGTGGCTTTTTGCTGGCTCATGGCACCGTACTCGTCCATGCGCTCGCGTGCAATGCTGTAACGCTTGGCCACCTGTTCGGCGGTTTGCAGCATATTCCAGTAAATTTCGGGCTTGTTTTTGGCGAGCCAGTCTTCACGCAGCATGTGCGTGTTCATTTCCTGCTGCACGCATGAAATGCTTTCCACACCGCCCGCCACAAAAATGTCGGCTTCTCCGGCAATCACGCGCTGTGCCGCTGTGGCAATAGCCTGCAGGCCGGATGAGCAAAAACGGTTGACCGTGTAGCCCGACACCGTGACAGGACAGCCCGCACGCAAGGCGATCTGGCGCGCAATGTTGGCACCCGTGGCGCCTTCGGGCGTGGCGCAGCCGATGATCACGTCGTCAACTTCCGCAGCCTCGATGCCGGCGCGCTGGATGGCGTGCTGAACGGCGTGGCCACCCAGGGTGGCGCCGTGCGTCATGTTGAAAGAGCCTTTCCAGCTTTTGGCCAGAGGCGTACGTGCGGTAGAAACAATTACAGCTGAAGTCATGGGGGTTCTCCGGAGAATTAAGAATTAGTTAAAAGTCTTGCCTTCAGCGGCCAGACGGGCCAGCAGCGGCGCGGGCTTCCAGAAATGGGCATCGTCCAGCGGGTTTTGTGCAAAGCGGTTCATGGCCTGCACCACATTGAACAAGCCGACTTCGTTGGCATAGTTCATGGGGCCACCCCGGTAGATCGGAAAACCGTAACCCATCAGATAGACCATGTCGATGTCGCTGGCCTTCGAGGCAATGCCTTCTTCAAGAATGTGAGCCGCTTCATTGACCAGTGAATACACCAGGCGCTGCACGATTTCTTCATCAGAAATCTTGCGCGGGGTGATGCCCAGGGACGCACGGTGCGCGTCAATCATCTGCACGACCTCTGCATTCGGAATCGCGTCGCGTTTGCCGGGCATATAGTCGTACCAGCCCGCACCGGTCTTTTGGCCAAAACGGCCTTTTTCGCACAACAGGTCAGCGGTTTTGCTGTACTTCATGTCGGGCTTTTCAAGATACCGGCGCTTGCGGATGGCAAAACCAATGTCATTACCCGCTAGGTCACCCATGCGGAACGGGCCCATGGCAAAGCCAAACTTCTCAATCGCTTTGTCAACCTGGGCCGGTGTACAGCCTTCGTCCAGCAAAAAGCCACCCTGACGGCCGTACTGCTCAATCATGCGGTTGCCGATAAAGCCGTCACACACGCCGGACACCACCGATGTTTTCCTGATTTTTTTACCTAGCGCCATCACGGTAGCCAGCACGTCCTTGCCGGTTTTTTCACCACGCACGACTTCCAGCAGCTTCATGATGTTGGCGGGGCTGAAAAAATGCGTGCCAATCACGTCCTGTGGGCGCTTGGTGAACGCGGCTATTCTGTTCATGTCCAGCGTCGAGGTGTTGGACGCCAGAATCGCGCCTGGCTTCATCACGCGGTCGAGTTCGGTAAAGACTTTTTCCTTCACGCCCATGTCTTCAAATACGGCCTCAATCACCATGTCGGCTTCCGTGAGGTCGTCGTAGCTGAGCGTGGTGCTCAGCATCGCCATGCGGGCCTCGTATTTGTCCTGCTTGAGCTTGCCTTTTTTGACCTGCGCTTCGTAGTTTTTACGAATCGTGGCAATGCCGCGGTCCAGCGCATCCTGCTTCATTTCCAGCATCTTGACGGGGATGCCAGCATTCAAAAAATTCATGGCGATACCGCCACCCATGGTTCCAGCACCAATCACTGCTATGGAGTTGATAGCGCGTTGCGCAGTATCTGCGGGGACATCCGGTATTTTTGATGCTGCACGTTCAGCCACAAAGATGTGGCGCAGGGCGCGGCTTTCTGACGTCATCATCAGGTTGACAAACGTCTCGCGCTCAAACGCCATACCGTCGTCAAATTTGCGTTTGGTAGCGGCTTCCACCGCATCCACACACTTCAGGGGTGCGGGGAAGTTTTTCGACATGCCCTTGACCATGTTGCGGGCAAAGCCGAAATAAGCGTCGCCATTGCGGTGCTTGCAGGGCAAATTGCGCACCATCGGCAGTGGACGTGTGTCGGCAATCGCCTGGGCAAACGCCAGCGCCTCTTGCGCCAGTGACTCGGCTGACGTGGCCATCTTGTCAAACAGCTTCTGGCCTGGGATTTGCGCCAGCAGCTCGCTCTTGACCGGCTCGCCACTCACAATCATGTTGAGCGCGGGCTCCACGCCAAGGGTACGCGGCAGGCGTTGCGTGCCACCGGCTCCGGGAATCAGCCCCAGCTTGACTTCAGGCAAGGCAACGCTGCAACCTGGTGCAGCAATGCGGTAGTGGCATCCCAGCGCCAGTTCCAGCCCCCCGCCCATGCAGACCGAGTGAATGGCGGCAACGACTGGTTTGGGAGAATTTTCAACCGCAAGAATCACACTCAGCAGATTCGGCTCGGCCAGCGCCTTGGGGCTGCCAAACTCCTTGATGTCGGCACCGCCCGAGAAAGCTTTGCCAGCGCCCGTGATCACAATGGACTTGATGGCCGGGTCCGCATTGGCTTGTTGCAGGTTGTCAGTGATGCTGAGCCGGGTTGCATGGCCAAGGCCATTAACGGGCGGATTATTCAGGGTGATGACGGCCACGCTGCCGTGAACTTCATAAAGGGTGGTCATGGGGCTGGGGTTCCTTGATGGGGGTTGGGTTGGCATCGGCTCTGGCGGTCGTCAAACCGCTTGAGCCGCTCGGATAAACCAGGGGCGAGGGGACAAAATAGTACGGTCGTTCTTTTCTGATTGTAGGATGGCTTTTCTGGTGCGCCAGCGCAAGCCACACCAGATTTGTCCCAGCCGGGACAAGGTCGGGATGCTACACATTCGCTCGCTTCAGACTTCAAGCCACTCTTTGCGCGTGTAGGCGTCGGCTCGCAAGCCATCCGGCGTGCCCTGAAACACAATGCTGCCGTGCCCCATGACCAGCGCACGGTCAGAAATGGCCATCGCAATCGTCAGTTTTTGCTCAATCAGTAACACAGAAATGCCTTTGGCCTTGAGTGTTTGCAGGTACTGGCCCACCAGCTCGACGATTTTTGGGGCCAGGCCCTCGGTCGGCTCGTCAATGATGATCAGGTCAGGGTCGCCCATGAGGGTGCGACACAGCGTCAGCATTTGCTGCTCACCGCCCGACAGCACGCCCGCCTCGGTATGCTGGCGCTCCAGCAGGCGCGGGAACATGGTGTACATGTCGTTAAAAGACCAGCGCGAGGCTTTGCCAGAGCCTTTTTGCCCCAGCAACAGATTTTGGTGTACCGTCAGCTTGGGGAAAATTTCACGGTTTTCCGGCACATAACCCACACCAAGATGGGCGATCTGGTAGGCCTCTTTGCCTAGAATTTCACCATTTTTCCAGCTGATCGACCCTTGGCAATCCACCAGTCCCATGATCGCTTTGGCAGTGGTGGAGCGGCCCGAGCCATTGCGGCCCAGCAGCGCCACAATCTCACCGGGTTGCACATCAAATGAGACACCGTGCAGAACGTGGCTTTTACCATAATAAGCGTGGAGGTTTTTGATGGTCAGCATCTAATGGCCTCCTGCCTGCTGGTCGGCCACTGACGAGCCCAGATACGCCTCTTGCACTTTTTGGTCTGCCCTGACTTTTTCCGGGATGTCGTAGGCAATCACCTCGCCGTACACCACCACTGCGATCTTGTCAGCCAGGCCAAACACCACACCCATGTCATGCTCTACGGTCAGCAGGGTTTTACCGACAGTGACGGCTTTGATCAAACTGATGAAACGGCTGGTTTCCGAGCGGCTCATGCCAGCGGTGGGTTCGTCCAGCAAAATGACGTTGGCACCGCCCGCAATCGTGATGCCGATTTCAAGCGCCCGTTGTTCGGCGTAGGTCAGGTTCATGGCCAGAACATCGCGTTTTTTGTCGAGTTTGATCATGTGCATCAACTCTTCAGCCCGTTCGTTGGCATCATCGAGGTCCGCCAGAAACTTCAAAAACGTGTATTTGTAGCCCAGACTCCACAGCACACCGCAGCGCAGGTTTTCAAACACACTGAGCTTGGGAAAGATATTGGTGATCTGAAAACTGCGACTCAAGCCCATGCGGTTGATTTCAAACGGTTTTTTACCGTCAATGCGCTGCCCATTGAGCAACACCTGCCCGCTGGTCGGCTCAAACCGGCCACTGATCAGGTTAAACAAGGTGGACTTGCCCGCACCATTGGGGCCAATGATGCCAACCCGCTCCCCGCTGGGAATGACCATGTTGATGCCGCGAATAATTTCGGATTTACCGAAGCTTTTGCGCAAATCCTTTAGCTCAAGGGCGAAGTTTGAAGCTGTCACAGGGCTTCCCTCCGCTTGATTTCTTTTTCAATGTCTTCCTGAATCTGACCCCATTCACGCGCATATTGCCGCCGGCAGACCTCAAACAGGCCCAGCCCGGTGAGCATGACAAAAGCCGAGCCAAACCAGCTGTTCAAACCCTTTGAATCAAGTTTGGCACCCAAAAAGGTCAGCTCCGAGCCCAGAGCTGCGTTGAGTTGGAGGTGATAGACCATCTCAATCATGGCCGCAGCACCCAGCAACACGACCAGCGCCGTGAGCCCAAGCGCCAAGTAGCTGACCCAGAGTTTTCTCAGGTGGCCATACATGGCCACACGCAGGTTCATCATGATCAGGCTGGCCACGCCACCGGGCGCATACATGACCATGAACAGAAAAATCAGGCCCAGGTACAACAGCCAGGCTTTTGTGAACTCACTGAGCAGCACAAAAGCCAGCACCATCATGATGGCACCCAGAATGGGTCCGAAAAAGAAGGTTGCGCCACCCAGAAAGGTAAACAGCAGGTAGGCACCGGAGCGGTAGCCGCTGACTACTTCAGACGTCACGATCTCAAAGTTAAGCGCGGCCAAACCACCTGAAATACCTGCAAAAAATGCCGCCACAATGAATGAAAAGTAACGTATTTTCTGCGTGTCGTAACCCACAAATTCAACGCGTTCCGGATTGTCACGCACGGCATTCAACATGCGCCCCAAAGGCGTGCGCGTGAAGGCGAACATCAGCGCAGTACAAACCAGCGTGTAGAGCGCAATCAGGTAGTAAAGCTGAATTTGCGGGCCGTACGTGACGCCCCACAGTTTGGAGCCCACAACACGGTTACCCGACACCCCGCCCTCACCGCCAAAAAACTCTGGAAACATCAGCGACATGGCCCAGATCAGCTCGCCCACCCCCAGCGTGATCATGGCAAACGTGGTGCCTGATTTTTTGGTGGTGACCCAACCCAGCAAAATCGCCACCAGCATGCTGGCAAAACCACCGACGATGGGGATCAGGCTGACCGGAATCGGCAGCGTGCCCTTGCTGGCCAGGTTAAGCGTATGGATGGCCAGAAAAGAGCCCATGCCGGAATACACCGCATGGCCAAAGCTGAGCATGCCACCCTGCCCGAGCAAAATGTTATAGCTCAGACACACAATGATCGCAATACCCATCTGGCTCAGAATGGTATGGCCCAGACTGCTGGTAAAAATCAGTGGCGCCACCACCAGCACCAGGGCAAACGCCGACCACACCACAAAGCGCCCGACATTGAGCGGCTTGAATTCATAAAACTGTTTCATCATGGCTCAACCCTCCCGCGTGCCAAGCAGGCCTTTGGGCCGGAATATCAGCATCAGCACCAAAAACAGGTAGGGCAGGATGGGGGCAATCTGGCTGATCTTGAGCTTGAGCACCGCGTAGCCAAAGGTCTCGGGCGTGACCATGACGCCCAGCATCTTGACAGCCGACATGAGTGAGCCGTCCATCGCCACGGCAAAGGTTTGCAGAATGCCAATCAGCAACGAGGCTAAAAAAGCGCCCGCCAGCGAGCCCATGCCGCCCACGACAACGACCACAAAGATGACCGAGCCGACCGTTGCTGCCATGCCAGGCTCGGTGACAAACGCATTGCCGCCAATCACCCCCGCCAGCCCCGCCAGCGCGGCACCACCACCAAACACCAGCATGAACACGCGCGGCACGTTGTGCCCGAGTGACTGGGCCATCTCGGGGTGCGTGAGCGCAGCCTGAATGACCAGGCCGATGCGGGTTCGGGTGAGCAGCAGCCACACTGCGATCAACATCAGCACAGCGACCAGCATCATGAAGCCGCGGTAGAGCGGGAACTGGGTGCCAAACAGGGTGAACAAAGGGCCGTCCAGCTCGGCAGGAACGCGGTAATCGACAGAGGAACGACCCCAGACCAGTTGCACCAGCTCCAGCAGGATATAACTCAAGCCAAAAGTAATCAAAAGTTCAGGCACATGCCCGAACTGGTGTACTCGGCGCAGGCAAAACCGCTCAAACCCCGCCCCAAGCAAGCCGACCAGCAGTGGCGCAAACAGCAGCGCCCACCAAAAGCCGACCAGCGTTGTCACGCTGTAGGCAACGTAAGCTCCCAGCATGTAAAAAGAAGCATGCGCAAAATTGAGCACGCCCATCATGCTGAAGATCAGTGTCAGGCCTGAACTGAGCATGAACAGCAGCAGGCCATAGCTCATGCCATTGAGCAGCGAGATCGTGAAGAACTCGATGAACGCGGGGCTCAAACCCAGGGATGTCAAAAAATCAAGCATGCATCACAACAAAAAAGGACCGACAAATGAAGACGCCAGCATGGCTTGGGGGCCGGCTGGCGTCTGGTGGCCAAAGCGTTTGCCGAAAACGTGCTTTTTAAGAAGGCGTCTTCATCTGGCAGCTGGTCGGGGTACTGGCCACATAAGCCTCGATGTACTTGACCGGCGCGAAGGTATAGCCGGTTTTTTCAACGCTGTAGGGGTTCTTTTTGTCCACCTTTTGCCACTTGGAAATATACAGGCCTTGCTGCATCTGATGGTCCGACTTGCGCATTTCAGAGTCACCATTGAAGCCCTTGAACTTCATGCCGCTCATGGCCGCTGCAACCTTGACCGGATCAATGGATTTTGCCTTGGCCATTGCATCAGACATCAATACCAGGCCGTTGTGAATCGAATAAGTGTAGAAGTCGTCACCGAACTTCTTCTGGAAGTCGCTGGACAGCTGGCCCATGACGCCGGTGTAGTTGGAGTGTGCATAAGATATCTGATAGACCTCACCCTCGCCGCCTGACGCCAGCACGGTTGGCGTGCCCGACACAGCCGCGTAGTAGGTGTACATCGGCAATTTGAGGCCAGCATCGTTCAGCGCCTTGACAAACAGGGTCAGGTCAGCGCCCCAGTTGCCGGTGACGATGGTATCGGCACCCGACTGCTTGATTTTGGCGACATAGGGGGCGAAGTCCTTGACTTGTCCGAGCGGTACCACATCGTCACCCACAATCGACGCATCCGGACGCTTGCGGGCCATGCCCTCCTTGAAATACTTGGCCACTTGCTGGCCGTGCGAGTAGTTCTGGTTCAGCAGGTAAACCTTTTTTACCTTGGTCTGGTCCTTCATGAAGCTGGTCAGGGCTTCCATTTTCTGGGACGTGTCTGCATCCAGGCGGAAATGCCAGTAATTGCATTTCTCATTGGTAAGCGCCGGGTCCACGGCGGCGTAGTTCAGGTACACCACCTCCTTGCCAGGATTGCGTTCGTTGTGCTTGGCCACCGCATCGCTCAAAGCCAGTGCGGCACCAGAGCCATTGCCCTGGGCAATATAGCGAAAGCCCTGGTCAACGGCAGCCTTGAACGTGTTGAGCGCCTCTTGAGGCGAGCCCTTGCTGTCCATGCCGACGATTTCAAACTTGACACCCGCCGGGTTTTTAGCCCCGTTCATGCTTTCGGCCACAAACTGCCAGCTTTTAAGCTGGTTTTGGCCCACGTTGCCAAACGGGCCGGACAACCCTTCAATCATGGCGATTTTGACCGTCTCACCTTTTTGAGCCCACACCGCACCGGAACAAGCCAGCGCCACGCCCAATGCAACAAACCTGACAGCGTATTTCATAAGTTCAGTCTCCGTTATTAATTCACCAACTTTAGAGCGTACAAGTATTTAAGCCTGCCTCAGGCTAGGGATTGCCCTCAGAAACCTTGTCAACGTATCGCTCAAGTGACAGCGCCGGTGGTCGCATCCCGTGTCAAGCGCTGGGCAACTTGTAATCCTTGAGCATCTCGCGCAAGCGGGTTTTGAGAATCTTGCCCGTAGCACCCAGCGGAATGGCATCGACAAATACGACATCGTCCGGAATTTGCCACTTGGCCGTTTTGCCTTCATAAAAAGCGATGAGTTCGCCGCGTGAGACTTCCATATCCGGCTTTTTGACCACGGCAATGATGGGTCGCTCATCCCATTTGGGGTGCGCTACGCCAATGCAAGCGGCCATGGCCACCGCTGGATGCGCCACAGCAATGTTTTCAATGTCAATCGAGCTGATCCACTCGCCGCCTGACTTGATCACATCCTTGCTGCGGTCGGTGATCTGCAGGTAGCCATCAGCGTCAATGGTGCCGACATCGCCGGTCGGGAACCAGCCATCAATCAAGGGGTCACCGCCTTCGCCCTTGTAGTAGCCGCGCACAATCCACGGGCCCTTGACGTGCAGGTTACCGTAGGTTTTTCCGTCCCACGGCAGCTCCTTGCCGGCTTCGTCCACAATTTTCATATCGACACCGTAAATAGCCCGGCCCTGCTTGAGGCGGACTTTCATTTTTTCGTCATGGGACAAGCTGTCGTGTTTGTTTTTGAGCGTACACAGCGTGCCCAGGGGGCTCATCTCGGTCATGCCCCAGGCATGCAGCACCTCTACGGCGTAGTCGTCGTTGAAGGCCTTGATCATGGCGGGTGGGCAAGCCGAGCCGCCAATGACGGTGCGCTTGAGGTGGGAGAACTTCAAACCATTTGCGCCCAGATGCGCCAGCAGCATTTGCCAGACCGTCGGTACGCCTGCAGCGTAAGTCACTTTTTCAGCCTCCAGCAGCTCGTAAATCGACTTCCCGTCCATCGCCGGGCCTGGAAACACCAGCTTGGCCCCTGTTAACGGGGCTGAGTAGGGAATGCCCCAGGCGTTGACGTGGAACATCGGCACCACGGGCAGCACGGCATCGCGTGCAGACAGGCCCATCACATCCGGCAGCGCGGCAGCATAGGCATGCAGCGTGCTGGAGCGGTGGCTGTACAGCGCGGCTTTCGGGTTGCCGGTGGTGCCGCTGGTGTAGCACATGCTGGACGCCGTATTCTCGTCAAACGTTGGCCACTTGTAAGTGCTGGCTTGTGCGCCAATCCAGCTTTCGTAGCTGATCAGGTTCGGGATGCCGGAGTCTTTGGGCAGCTTGTCGTCAGCGCACAAAACAATGTAATGCTTAATGGTGGCGCAGCGGCTGTGTACGGCTTGCACCAGTGACAAAAAGCTCAGGTCAAAACACAACACCTGGTCTTCAGCGTGGTTGGCAATCCAGGCGATCTGGTCAGGGTGCAGGCGCGGGTTGATGGTGTGGAGCACCCGGCCCGAGCCACTCACGCCGTAGTACAGCTCAAAGTGGCGGTAGCCATTCCAGGCCAGGGTGGCTACCCGGTCACTGAAGGCCAGGTTCAGGCCGTCGAGTGCATTGGCAACTTGCCGGGCACGCTGGGCTGCGTCTTTGTAGGTGTAACGATGGATGTCACCTTCAACCCGGCGCGAGACGATTTCTGCATCGCCATGGTGCCGCTCGGCAAATTCAATCAAACCAGAAATCAGCAGTGGCTGATCTTGCATTAAACCTAGCATTCAAACATCTCCAATAGTCATTAAAAACGCATCGCCATCATGCCGCATCAGCGTGGTGCCAGCTCTACGGGATTCCCCCAGAATACAGGGCTTGCTGGCGCATGAGTGACAATTTGGCGATGACCTCTGCAAACACGCCCGCCTTCACCGAACACACCCGGCACACCTGGCACAACCGATTCTCGCAACTTGGCGAGCGTTTTTCCACCCGTGTCTCATCCCAGGCGCTGCCAGCGCCTTACTGGATCAGCCGCAATCAGGCGTTGGCCCGTGAGTTGGGCCTGGAGGCTGCCTGGTTTGAATCGCACGAAGCGCTTGAAGCTTTTACCGGCAACCAGATTCTGCCAGGCTCTGAGCCGCTGGCCAGCGTGTACAGCGGCCACCAGTTTGGCCAGTGGGCGGGGCAGCTGGGCGATGGGCGGGCACTTTTGCTGGGAGAGTTGCAAACGCCAGGCGGCGGCATGGAAATCCAGCTCAAGGGCGCGGGCAAAACGCCTTACTCGCGCATGGGCGATGGCCGTGCGGTGCTGCGCAGCTCGATCCGCGAATACCTGTGCTCTGAAGCCATGCACGGTCTGGGGATTGCGACCACCCGGGCGCTTTGCCTGACCGGCTCTGACGCCAGGGTGCTGCGGGAAGAAATTGAAACCGCCGCCGTGGTCACGCGTACGGCACCCAGCTTTATCCGCTTTGGGCATTTTGAGCACTTCAGCTACACCGACCAGCACGCTGAACTCAAAACCCTCGCCGACTTTGTGATTGACAACTTTTACCCCGCCTGCCGGGACGCTACTCAGCCTTACGCGGCGCTTTTGCAGGCGGTCAGCGAACGCACCGCGCACCTGATGGCGGCCTGGCAAGCCGTCGGCTTTTGCCATGGGGTGATGAACACTGACAACATGAGCATTCTGGGCTTGAGCATTGACTACGGCCCGTTCCAGTTTCTCGATGCATTTGACCCTGGCCATATCTGTAACCATTCAGACCACCAAGGGCGGTACGCCTACAACAAGCAACCCAACATGGCGTACTGGAACCTGTTTTGCCTGGGTCAGGCCTTGTTGCCTTTGATGGATGACCAGGATCAGGCTCTGGCTGCGCTGGAAAGCTATAAAACCCTGTTCCCTGAGGCACTTGAAGCCAGAATGCGCGCCAAACTGGGCTTGAGCGATGTGCAGCCCGACGACAAGGCGCTGGTAGAAAGTACCTTCAAATTGCTGGCCAGCAACAAGGTGGACTACACCATTTTCTGGCGACGCCTGTGCAGCTTCACACCGCACAGCGGGCATGAAGCGCTGCGCGATCTGTTTTTTGACCGCGAGTCCTTCAATGTCTGGGCGCTACAGTATTCAGAGCGCATCGCCCATGCAGACGCTGCCTCCAGGGCTGATTTGATGCTGCAAAATAATCCGAAGTTTGTACTGCGTAACCACCTGGGTGAGCAAGCCATCCGCGCTGCGAAACTAAAAGATTTTTCGGGGGTCAACACCTTGCTGACGCTGCTTCAAGCCCCATTTGATGAGCACCCAGGTCACGAAGCGCAGGCTGACTTCCCGCCCGACTGGGCCGCCGCCATCGAAATAAGCTGCAGTTCGTGATCTGTCTCCAACCCAATCGCCCTCTTCCCACCTCAGGAACACCACATGACCCCGAAAATCACCAAGACCGACGCTGAATGGAAAGCCCTGCTGGCTGAAAAAGGCGCTGAGCCAGTGGCCTTTGAAGTCACCCGCCACGCCGGCACCGAGCGGGCATTTACCGGCAAATACGAAACCGTCTGGGCCGACGGCAGCTACCACTGCATGTGCTGCGGCGAAAAACTGTTTGACGCCGACACCAAATTTGATGCAGGTTGCGGCTGGCCCAGTTTTTCAAAAGCCGCCACGCCCGAGGCGATCACCGAGCATGTTGACCACAAATACGGCATGCGCCGGACCGAGACGGTTTGCACCAACTGCGGCGCGCATTTGGGCCACGTGTTTCCGGACGGCCCTACCGACACTGGCCTGCGTTATTGCATGAATTCAGCGTCGCTTGACTTCAAGCCAGCCTGATGTTGCCCCCACGGTCGCGCACTGCGTGTCGCTCCCTGCCCCCCGAGGGGGCCGCTGCGCCTGCGGTCTAGCAAAGCCAGTCCGGCGGCCCCTGCTTGCATACAACTACGGCCCACCTTAAACAGCTTTTCTCGCTTTTTTGCCCAGCGATAATCTACTCATGAAAATTCTCTTTGACTTTTTGCCCATTGCGCTGTTTTTCGGCATGTTCAAGTACGCCGAGGGCAACAAGGACTGGGCTGCCAGCTTTGCCACGGACTGGCTGGGTTTTATGGTCTCCGGCGGCGTGGTCGGCCCTGCCGAGGCGCCAGTGCTGCTGGCCACGGTCGTGGTGATTGTCGCCACGCTGGCGCAGATTGTGTGGCTCAAGGCCAAGGGCCAGAAGGTCGATACGATGCTGTGGGTGAGTCTGGGCCTGGTTACGGTGCTGGGCAGCGCCACCATTTATTTCCACAGCGAAAGCTTCATCAAATGGAAACCCACCGTGCTGTACTGGGTCATGGGCAGTGCCTTGCTGTTTGGTCAGCTGGTGCTGAAAAAGAACGGCATCAAGGCGCTGATGGGTGCGCAAATGAGCCTGCCCGATGCGGTGTGGCGCACAGTCAACTTCAGCTGGGTCGTTTTTTTCGCGGTGATGGGGTGCCTGAATTTATGGGTGGCTTTCAACTTTTCTACCGACGCCTGGGTCAACTTCAAACTCTTTGGCGGACTCGGCCTGATGGTGATGTTTGTGATGCTGCAGGCGTTCTACCTGAACAAATACATCAAGCCAGAAACCACAGCAGACATCAAACCAGACGCCACACCATGAACGCTGCCCTGCCCATACACGCGCAAGCCCTTGAACAGCAACTCAAAAGCCGGCTCGCCCCCACCCAGCTGGAGGTCATCGACGAGAGCGCCGACCATGCAGGCCACACAGGTGCCAATGCCGAAGGTTTTGGCACGCATTTCCGGGTCCGCATTGCCAGCCCCGCTTTTACCGGCAAAAGCCGCGTGGCACGCCACCGGCTTGTGTATGATGCACTGCAAAATTTCATTGACCAGGGCCTGCACGCGCTGGCCATCGAGGTCATTGAAACCCCTCCCTGAGACGCTCTTGACGGCATCTTGACGGCCTTTTGACCACTCCTTCATTCCAGAATTTCAAATTCAACAGAACCCCCGCCTATTTATGAAAAAACAATTTTTACTGGCAACCGCCGTCGCCACCCTGCTGACATTGGGCGCACCCGGCGCATGGGCGCAAAACGTGGCCATCGTCAACGGTAAAGCCGTCCCGAAAAGCCGTCTGGACACATTGGCTCAGCAAGTGGCCAAAGCCGGGCGTCCGGTCACGCCGGAAATGCAGGGCCAGCTGCGCGAAGAGGTCATTGCCCGTGAAGTCTTCATGCAGGAAGCTGAAAAACTGGGCTTGTCCAGCAGCGATGACTACAAGGTACAGATGGAGCTGGCCCGCCAGACCATCTTGATCCGCGCACTGTTTGCTGACTACCAGAAGAAAAACCCGGTCACGGACGAAGACTTAAAAGCCGAATACGCCAAATTTGCCGCTGCCAACGGTGGCAAGGAATACAAGGCCCGCCATATTCTGGTCGAAAAAGAAGCCGATGCCAAAGCCATCATCGCCAGTCTGAAGAAAGGCGGCAAGTTTGAAGACATCGCCAAAAAGCAGTCCAAAGATGCCGGCTCCGGTGCCAATGGTGGTGACCTTGACTGGGCCAACCCCAGCAGCTACGTGCCCGAGTTCAGCGAAGCCCTGCTCAAGCTGAACAAAGGCCAGATGACAGAAACGCCTGTCAAGTCACAGTTCGGCTACCACATCATCCGGGTTGACGACATTCGCACAGCGCAACTGCCTGACTTTGAACAGCTCAAGCCACAAATCTCCCAGCAGATGGAGCAACAGCGCCTGGCCGCTTTCCAGCAAGGCCTGCGTGAAAAAGCCAAGGTTGAGTAATTTCAAGCCGGTGCAGAACTGCTAAAAACCAAAAAACGCGGTTTGTCCGCGTTTTTTGCTTTCGGCTTGTTACTTAGCTTGTTACTTGGCTTGTTACTTTTGCCGGGTGTTCTACAGCGCCTTGAGCGCAGCAACGGCCATCAAAGCCCCAATCAGCACCGGCTGGTGCAGCATGTACCAGCTCAGGCTCCAGCGCCCCAGCCAGGCCAGCGGTGCAACAGCTGGCGGCACCGGGTGGCGCAACCACTGCGGGCGCTGTGCCAGCAGCCACTGCCCGGCAGCCATGCCCCACCACATCACACCCAGCCACGGCAACAAAGGCACATGGTCTTCAGTGAGGGGTTTGCGGCTGATAAAGCCCAGCCAGTTAAACGCTGGTGCATGAAGAAAATCGATGCCGGGGTAATCAGCGTGTGCGTAAGGCGCTATAAATTTAAGAGCAAACACCAGGCCACCTGCCAGCCACAGCCAGCGGCCCCAGCCAGCACTCAAACGCATCACCAGCAGCATCACGGCCATGCCGTGCAGCACACCAAAATAAATAAAGCTCTTGGGGTACATCAGGTAAGACCCGGCCGTGACCAGCAATGCGCAGCCAGCGACTTGCAGCCAGCGCCGCCAAAAGCGTTGCAGGCCCTGCCCCTGCTGCACCGCCACCGCCTGCCCCACCCCGGCGCAGAACAAAAACAGGCTGACAATGACCGTGCGCTGTCCGGTCCAGAAAACATCCGTGTAAAAATTTTGCTGCAGATATCCAAACTGGTTCAAGTCAAAGCAGAAGTGAAACAGCGTCATCCACACAACGGCAAAGCCGCGCAGAGCGTCCAGGGTGTCAAGGCGTTGGCTGGGCATGCCAATGATTGTAGGAGCTGGCACAACAAGCTTGTCACGCTATTTTTTTGGTAGCAGCTCCCGCATGCTTTTATTGGGCTGCAGGCCCAAACCATTCATAAACATGACCTGTTTGGGAATGGCGAATCCGGCACGCCATGCCGTGCGTATGATTTAATACAGCATCGTCTTACCCCCCTCCACACACACAAGGAAGCAATCCCCATGAAACACACGCTCAGCCACCGGCCTGCACCCAGACAGCTTGCACTTGGGGCGCTTTTGCTGCTGTGTTCGGGCCTGTCACATGCGCATTCGGGTGAAGGCATCGCAGGTGGTTTTTTAGCCGGGTTCATGCACCCTCTGTCAGGCATTGACCACCTGCTGGCCATGGTAGCGGTGGGTATCTGGGGAGCGACACTGGGTCGGCCTCTGCTTTTAACCCTGCCGATTGTCTTTCCCATGCTGATGGTGGTGGGCGGTGTGCTGGGTATGGCCAACGTGCCGCTGCCTTACGTGGAGCCAGGCATCGCCATGTCAGTGGTGGTGTTGGGGCTGGCCATAGCCGCTGCCTGGCGCGCACCGGTCGCCGTTGCAATCTTCATCGTTGCCGTTTTCGGTATTTTCCACGGATTTGCGCATGGCAAAGAGTTGCCTGAAGCTGCAGCACCAGCGGCCTATGCTGCCGGCTTTGTGATCTGCACCGGCCTGCTGCACCTGGTCGGTATCGCTCTGGGTGCGCTCAAGGCACTGCCTCGCGGCACGCAAGTGCTGCGTGCCAGCGGCGCGCTGATTGCCGCGACTGGCGTCTGGATTCTGGTGGGCATGCCCGGTGTTGCGTAAGCAGGGTTTAGCTGCACTGCTTTTGGCCATCGGGCTGTTCTACAGCCATCCGGCGCTGGCGCATGACGCTTTCGGAAATGGCAAATCGGTCTGGACCGGCGCGCTGCATTTGCTGACCTCCCCGCTGGCAGTCGCTGCCATGGTCGGCCTGGTGCTGGCGCTGTTGGGTGTTGCAGAGCGCATGTCACTGGTGGCTGCGGGTTGCGCAGCCGTGGCATCGGCGCTGGCCGGGGCTGTACCCACGCACATTCCGGCGTTTGTCGTGCCAGCGACTGTTGTTATTTTGGGCTTGAGCGCTGCTGTAGGCCTCAAACCCTCGAAACCCGGCACCGTGCTGCTGTCTTTGCTGGCGGGCCTGGCAGCAGGCACGGCGTCTGACCTGGACAACCCGAGCTGGCAAGGCGTGATCGGCATTGCCGGTGTGATGCTGTTTGTCACCATCAGCGCGTTGGCTGCTTTTGAAGACCTTGTCAAAGTGAAGTGGCTCCAGCAAGCCCTTCCCATCGGTCGGCGAATCCTTGGATCGTGGGTGGCTGCCATGGGCCTGCTGCTGGGTGCGCTGGCGATTCGCTCGGCGGGTGGTTTCTGACGGGGCTGGTAACGCCAGATTGCCAGATTGCCAGATTGCCAGATTGCCAGATTGCCAGATTGCTATTTTTTCAATAGCTGGAAGCCCCCGTCTTTAATGCCTGTGAAGGCTTTTACCTTCATTTTTTGTAACGACTCAGGTGCCAGCTATTCGTGTCAGGAAGTCCGAGTCCTTTTTTGATTTTCAGCAGTGACAGCTTTAATGGTGAAAAAGGCCTGCAGCGCATATAAATCAAGCGCTGTCAGCTATTGAATCAATAGCAACCCATCAGAACCTGTCAGGTTGCTGGCTTGTAGCCATACAGCCATGGCATGTCCAGCAGCTTTTCACCCCCCACCTTCATGGCCGCGTCCCTGCCCCAGCGCAACGCGCCTTCTGCATGAAAAATCTGGCCATTGCGCAGCGCCCTGGCCTGCACCCGGGCGTTGCGCTGCCAGCGGTTCAAGGCGTAGCGCTGCAACAGCACGGGCACGTCAAAGGCGGGGTCTGAAGCGAAGCCCAGCAATTGGCCTAACGCTGCGGCATCTTCTATCGCCATGCCTGCGCCCTGCGCCAGATACGGGCGCATGGGGTGGGCTGCGTCCCCCAGCAGCGCCACCCGACCCACCGCGTGCTGGTACGCGCCCTGCATCGGGGGGCGGTCATACAGCGCCCACTGTCGCCAGCTGGAAATAGCTTGCACCAGCGCCTGCAGCTCGCTGCATGAGCCCTCAAGCCCCGCTGCAAGGCCTGCGGCGTTGGCTGCCTGGTCCCAGGGGTCGGCTTGAGGTGCCGCATCAGCGGCATCCTGCTCCACAAAAAATACCCCATTGAGCCACTCGCCGCCGCGCACCGGGTAGAGCACAGCGTGCATGCGCGGGCCCAGCCAGGCGGTCACGTCCTGGCTGCGCAGGTGCTGGGGCAAGCTGGTTTGTGGCAGCAGGGCGCGGTAGGCGATGTGGCCAGTACGCCGGGGCAGCCCGTCGCCCAGCAACTGCTGGCGCGTGGTGCTCCATAACCCATCGGCACCGACCAGCGCGTCGCCTTCTGTCCATGGCCCTTCTGGCGTTTTGACCTGCACAGCCTCTGGGGTTTGCTGAAAATCCACGAGCGGTTTGGCCAGATACAGCGCCGTATCGGTTTGCGATTGCACGGCTTCAAGCAGCGCGGCATGCAGATCGGCACGGTGTACCGTCATGTAAGGCGCACCATAACGTGCTGCCATGGCGCTGCCCAGACGCAGTGTGCCCAGCACCTGCCCGGAGCTGGCGCTGCGGACCTGCAGGCGTTCCGGGCAGGCAGCGACCGCTTTCAAGGCCTCTGCCAGGCCCCAGCTGTGCAGCACCCGTGTGACGTTGGGGCCGAGTTGCACGCCAGCGCCAATTTCAGTCAATACCGGCGCGCGTTCAAACAGGCGCACCATGCAACCGGCGCGCGATGCCGCCAGCGCTGCAGCCAGGCCGCCAATGCCGCCACCGGCCACCAGAATTTTTACCATCAGTTCATGCGTCCTTGCATCAAGAATCAGGGTTGCTACGGCATAAGCCGTGGTCCAGACTCTATCCGACCTTCTGGCGACAGGCGCACCACCAGTCTGCGCTGCTGCTGCCAGGCCTGTACCGTCGCAGCATCCAGGCCAAAAGCCTGTGCATGCAGCGCCACAGGCAGCACTGCAGGCTGTGGTCGCAGCCGCCTGCCACGGGCCTTTCTGAGCAGCACCAGACCACTGACCAGCAACCAGACCACCAAAAACGCGATGACTTCAGTGAACGGCTGGAGTCTGGCCCACAGCCGGGCCATGTTCGGAGGTGCCACGTCAGTCAGTTGAAAAAACGGGTATTGAAGGTAATCAATGGCCAGGCGAATCAGGTCGCGCAATAAAAACGCCAGCACCGCCCAGGCCAGCAGCGTGATCACGGTATCGCGCAAAAGTACCCATCTCGGCAGGCGCTGCATATCGACCAGGGGCGGCCACGCGACATGCCTGAGCTTGGTGTTCACCGCAGGCCCCGGTCAGGACTGACCCAGGTGCCACGGGCACCATGGCGTCTGGCGATGGCGCGGGGCACGCCGGCCACTGCCGCTGCGGCTTGCAGCATCCAGAAAACAAGCGGGTACCAGACCACCCAGAACAGCGAATCCACCATGTTGTCCTCAAAGCGGCGGTCAAGCTGCATGCTGACTGCACTTTGCAGCAAATACGTCATGGCCAGCAGCAAGCCCCACCATTTGGGCCACAAGCTAAAACCAAGCGGGCCGCCCGTCCAGACCGGAAACAGGCTGGACACCGCCCATATCACAATCCCGGCCAGCATGGCGTAAGCCCAGGCCACACTGATCACGTAATTGATCCAGATCGGCAACAGGCGCAGACGGCGCTGGCGCACCATGGCAGCGCTGGAAATCGCGATGGCTTGCACGCCACCTTCTGCCCAGCGCAGGCGCTGCCGCCACAGGCCACGCAGCGTTTCTGGCGTCAGAATCCAGCACAGGGCTTTGGGCTCAAAGGTCACGCGCCAGCCTGCCAGCTGGATGCGCCAGGTGATGTCCACATCATCCGTCAGTGCAGAGGCAGACCACCAGCCCGCGTCTTGCAGGGCACGCTTTCTGAAGGCGCAAATCACCCCTGACACAGTGAACAGCGTGCCGTAAGTGCTTTGGGCACGCTTGATCAGGCCGACGGTGGACGAAAACTCACCCACCTGCAGTTTGCCAAGCAGCGAGGCGCGGTTGCGAATGCGCGGGTTACCCGTCATCGCGCCCAGCGTGGCGTCTTTTTGAAAGCGCCGCACCATCCAGGTCAGCGCATGGCGGTCCAGCAGCGCGTCGCCGTCAATGCCCACCACAATTTCACCGCGTGCGGCCAGCGCACCGATGTTCATGGCAGTGGACTTGCCCTGGTTACTGGCCAGATGCACCACCCGCAACTGCGGAATCTGCAGCGTCAAGGCGTCCAGAATGGCACCGGTGTTGTCACTGGAGCCGTCGTTGATGGCAATGATTTCGTAGGCTGGGTAAGCCAGCGTGGCCAGTGCGGCAAAGGTCTCGGCGGCCTGGCGCTCCTCGTTAAAGCACGGCACCAGCACCGACACCAGCGGGTAGTCGGGCAGCGGAGGTGGCGCGTCTGGCAGTGGCTCGTTCCGGTCTCGCACAAAGCGCAGCAGCAGGCCGCCCGCCATCCAGTACCAGGCCATCACAAATGGGTAGCCAAAACAAAAGGCCGCCAGCACTGCAAACACGCTGTGCAAGACCAGCAGCGTTTCAGGTGCCATGACGCCAGCCGTTCAAAGGTGTTTGCACCACGGTTTAAAACTTCACCGGAAAAGTAGCGCCCGACACGCCAGGGGCGGCGCGTGCGGCATCGGGCTGGTTGGCCGCTGGGTCGTCAGGGCACCAGCCGAGCGTGCTTTCGCCGCTGCGCTGGTAAGCAACGACGGCTCTGGCCAGAGCCTCGGCATCTGGGGCGCTGCCAGCGTTGAGCCAGACACCGCTTCTGCGCAAGGCATTGGACTGCAATGGGGCCATGGCGGCATAAGCCTGGGCGTGGGTTGTGACAGGCAAAGCCGCTGCTTTGAAGGGCTGTGCTGTGGTGCCATCTGTCCCGTCGATTTGCCGCCAGGTGATATCGGCCAGCGGGCTCGGGGCCATTGCCGCAGGGCCGCTGTGGCGAATGGCCAGCTCCACCCAGGGCCGGGTACGCTCTACGGCCCGTAAAGCGCGCATGGCCAACGCGTCAGACGCAGGCAGTGCGGCGGTGTCCAGCGCGTCGCGTGCCGCGCGTGTCTCCCAAGTGCGCCCGCCATGCGCTGGCCCCGTTGCACCCACACCCTGCAGCGCGTCGTCTATCAGCATGCCGCCCATGGGCACGTAAATACCCAGGTCTTCAAACAGGCGTTCTACCCGCTGCGGCGTGCCCAATGTGGCCAGCGCCTGTGTGGCGGGCAGGCGAACGTACACTACCAGCCCGGCGCGGGTTTGCAACTGCCAGGTCAGGCGCGACAGCACATCGCCCAGCAGCGGCAGCTCAGTGGTCGGAAACCACGCCCCCGTCAATCGCCCCTCGGCGCTGGTTTGCACGGCGTCTATCACAACCCCGGTGGCACCCAGTGTGCGCAGGCGCTCAATGGCGCGGCCCAGACGCTCGTCGTCTGCAGCGGCGTTGCCGGTCCACAGTACCGCCGGGTTCAGACAGGCCCAGCGCTGTACGGAAGCCAGCGTGATGTTGTTGCCCGCCATGGATGCCAGGGTGTCCAGGGTTGGGTCACCGCTTGGGAAATACCGGGCAATCGCCATGGGACGGGTGGCACTGGCCGGCCCTTCGTCAAGCGTCAGGGCAAACGAAAACCCTACCGTTTGCGCAATATCTGCAGCCGCTTTTGCATAACGCCCAAAAGGCCAGACGAGGGCGCGGGGTGCGGTGCCCAGCTCGCGCCGCATTTGCTCGCGCGACAGCAGCAGATCAGCCCGGATGCGCGCCTGGTAGTCGGCCTGGCTTTCGTAACCCGTGCCTTCGGCATACACCCGTGTCACGGCGGCGGGCATCATGTTGCCCTGCGGATTGCCGAGTACGGTGTGGTGAATGTCGAAGCCGTGGGAAGCAAACTCGATCAGGCCGGAGGCTTGCATCTCGCGCGCTTGTGGCCAGGTGATGAAGCGGGCGCGCGGCAGGCGCTGGTCGCCGTATTGCACGGTGCCGTCCATGGGGCCTTCCAGCCACGAGCCGGCCAGCGCAGCCAGCACCGGCACGCGGTACGCCAAAGCCAGCGGGAACACCCGGCGGTACAGGCTGGTGTAGCCGTCGTCAACCGTCACCAGTACGGCGCGTGGCGGCAGGGGCCGAACCCCGCGCCGTGCTGCGTCCACATCACCGAGCGAAATCGCGTTGAAGCGGTTACCGCGCAGCCATTCAAAAAACGCCACCAGCCTGTCGGTGTTGATGGCGTCGTCGCTCATCTGGCTGGGTACATCGGCCACGTCATGCAGCGAGATGGCGGTGAACTGCAGGCCGTCGGTCACGTCTGGCGTGGCCAACAGGGCCGCGATGGCAGGCAGGGCGGCCATCGACGATTTGGCCGGGTCGGAAGTGGTCTGCGTCGGGGACTGCCTGGTAGCGGGCGCAGCTGTCGCGGCGAATGTGACCAGCAGCGCCGCACACCCAGCCAGAGCCAGGCACAGCGCTACAGATCGCGAAGAAAGGGGGGAAATTGGCATCGTGACCCTCGTTAAAACCGCTGGGTCACGCCTGCAAACCAGGTGGTCTGGCGCTCGGTGCGGCCATCATAGACAGGCTGCGACAACGCAATGCCCCAGCGCAATTCCAGGCTCGGGTCCGCCTGATAAACCTGCTCATAAGCCACGCCGGACGTGCCCACCGCCTGAAAACCCGACTGCGCATAACGCCCGGCAGACACCCGCAGGCGCTGTAGCCAGCTGCGCTCGTACCGGCGGTACAGAAGATGCTCGGCCTCCAGCGTCAGGTTCACGGAACGGTCATTTTTTGGGTTGAAATAAGGCACGCCCTGCAGGCTGTTTTGCGAGGCCTCCAGTTCGGGCCGTGCGGTCAGCGTGAAGTGTGGAATATCCAGCAGGCGCTGGGAG
>JBBRMH010000041.1:0-24388 GCA_038230935.1 Burkholderiales bacterium
ATCCAGGGCAAATTGCTGGCGGACTTTTACCGTGACAACCCGGCCTACTTCACCAGCGTCAGCCAGATTCCGAGGTCGCGTGCCTGGCTGGGCTGGCCCGGTGAGAACGCGGTTCGCATCGGCCGCGAGGTGCGGGACGAAATGACCGCACTGGCCAACGGCCAGAAAGACCCGAAGACGACCCTGGCAGACATGGCCCGCAAGGTCCGGGCGCTGTTGCCGCAAAAAAAATAAGAGCGCTGCTTTATTGATCCGGCCCAATGAAGTAGCAATTTTCCGTTCGGGCTGAGCTTGGCCTGTCCTGAGCTTGTCGAAGGGTCGAAACCTCGCTGATACCGGGGAAACCCTTCGACAAGCTCAGGGCGAACGGACAACGGGGTTCAGACTTCACAGGGCCGGATCAATAAGTAAAAAAGCCTGTAGTGCATATATTACCTGGGCTGATAGCTATTGAATTCGTAGCAAGTGGAAGACGGTACAAGTACCGGTTTTTATGCCAGCAAGGTAGCAGGCTCATCACTGGCCAGCACCTGCTGCGCCCAGCCTTTGAGCTTGCTGGCGTCCGAGCGCAACACCTGCTGCTTGACGGCCAGAATTTGCGAGGGGTGCATGGAAAAGCTGCGCAGCCCCAGGCCCAGCAGCAGGCGCGTCATGCTCACATCCCCAGCCATCTCACCGCACACACTCACACCTTTGCCCTGGGCGTTGCATTCGGCAATGGTGTCGGCCACCAGGCGCAGTACCGCCGGGTGGCAAGGGTCATACAGGTGCGCCACCGACTCGTCGGCGCGGTCAATGGCCAGCGTGTACTGGATCAGGTCGTTGGTGCCGATTGACAAAAAGTCGAAGTACTTTAAAAAAAGTTTGAGCGTCAATGCCGCTGCCGGAATCTCGATCATGGCACCGAGCCGCACCGGGCCATAGGCCATGCCTTTGTTGTCCAGCGTGGCGCGCGCGTGGTCAATCAGTGACAAGGTCTGGCGGATTTCGCTGGCATGCGCCAGCATGGGCACCAAGAGGTTGACCTGACCATGCGCCGCAGCCCGCAAAATGGCGCGCAGCTGGGTTAAAAACATCGGCGGGTCGGCCAGGCTCCAGCGGATGGCGCGCAGGCCGAGGGCCGGGTTTAAGTGCGTGTCTTGCACCCGGTCTTTGCGGTCCAGCGGTTTGTCTGCACCAATATCCACCGTGCGTATCGTGACCGGCAAGCCCTGCATGCCTTCAATGGCGCGCCGGTAAGCCAGGTATTGTTCTTCTTCATCGGGCAGTCGGCTCAGGCCCTTGGAGTCGCGCCCCATGAATAAAAATTCACTGCGAAACAGCCCTACACCCACCGCCCCGACCTTGATGGCACCTGCGGTGTCTTCTGGCAGTTCAATGTTGGCCAGCAGCTCGACGCGCTCGCCGTCAATCGTCACGGCAGCGGTGTGTTTGAGCCGGTTCAGGCGCTCACGCTCCAGCTCGCCCTGGCGCTGCTTGAAGCCGTATTCGGCCAGAATAATCGGTGATGGATCGACAATCAGCACGCCCGCTTCGCCGTCAATGATGACCCAGTCGTCCTGCTCGATCAGCTGGCTGGCACTGCGCGCGCCCACCACCGCCGGAATACCCATGCTGCGCGCCACAATCGCTGTGTGTGAGGTCTTGCCGCCCACCTCGGTGGCAAACCCGGCAAACAGGCTTTGCTTGAACTGCAGCATGTCGGCCGGGGAAATATCGTGGGCAATCAGCACCAGCGGCACGTCTTCGGTGTCGTCCAGCAGCAGGCTCTGGTTGGCCTCTTTGCGGCTGGCGCCGGCCTGGCGAACCATTTGTCCGGGCGGCTGCATCGGCGACGGTGCGCCTTTCATGGCGCGCAAAATGCGCTCGACCACCTGCTCCAGATCGGCCTTGCGCTCACGCAGGTACTCGTCTTCCATTTCATCGAACTGGCGCGCAATGATCTCGTACTGCGTGGTCAGCGCCCATTCGGCGTTGTAAAGCCGCTCGGTGATCCAGTGCTTGACACCGCTGATCAGCGTCTCGTCCTGAAGCAGCATCAGGTGGACATCGAGCAGCGCCGCCAGCTCATGCGGTGCGTCTTTGGGCAGGTCTTTTTGCACCCGCATGATCTCGTCGGTGACTGCATTGCGGGCCACGCGCACGCGCATGACTTCTTCAGCAGTTTTGGAAGCGTCGATAAAGTAATGCGCCACATCGGCGCGGCTCGACGCCACCAGCACTGCCCGGCCAATTGCGATGCCGCTCGAAACTGCCAGGCCGTGGATAGAAAAAGTCATCTTGATGTCCCGCTAATACGCAGACACATACGGACTGCATTCAACACAGAGGCGCAGAGTGCGCAGAGGTCCGCAGAGAAAGAAAAACTATACTTTTGTCTTCCTCTGTATTGCTTGCTCTGCGCTCTCTGCGCCTCTGCGTTGAATACCCGCGACTGCGAATCAACATCCGTCACCACGAACGACACACTCATTCGCCTTCTCCAAATTTGTCGTGAATCAGCGCAAGCAGCGCATCCATCGCCGCTTGCTCCTGCGCTCCATCGGTTTCGATCTCCACCGTGCTGCCGATACCAGCGGCCAGCATCATCACCCCCATGATGCTTTTGGCATTGACGCGGCGCTCGCCCTTGCGCATCCAGACCTCGCACGGAAAGCTGCCGGCGAGTTTGGTCAATTTGGCCGACGCTCTGGCGTGCAGGCCCAGCTTATTGCTGATGCTGGTGCTGGTCTTGATCATGGTTTCTTTTTGTCTGGTTTTGAGGTGGGGCAATGGCCACCTGCATCACGCCTTGCGTTGCACCTGCCAGGGCGCGGGCGACCAGCGCGTCCAGCGGCTCGTGGCGGTAACACACGGTACGCAGCAGCATGGGCAGGTTGATGCCGGTGATCAATCGGGTGTGAACGCCATCGACCAGCTTTTGCGCCACGTTGCAGGGCGTGGCACCAAACACATCGACCAGCACCAGCGCATTGGCTGTGCCGAGCTGTTCGAGCATGCTGCGTGCCTGGACCAGCGTTTCTTCAGGCGGTGTGCTGGGTTGCACGTCCAGCGCGGCCAGGTCGGCAGCGTTGTCTGGAAACACATGCAGAACGCACTGGCGCAATGCAGAAGCCAGAGGTGCGTGGGCGATGATGAGAATGCCGTTCATTGCGAAAGATTATCAGCCTTCAAGCCAGGTTGAATGACGAAATACAGGTAGGAAACGGTACAACAACCTAAAAATACGCTCATGGCGGCCTGAAAGCGCGCCACCGGCCCCAGGCCAGCCGCAGCAAAAGCATCAATGGCCAGTCCTATGCCCCACTGCACACAAAAAATGCCTGCAAATGTCACCAGGTTGTAAGCCGACATCGCTCGCCCTGCCAGCGCCGGCCTGAACGACATGCCCACCACGGGTTGCGCCAGCCCCATGACACTCGACGCCATGCAAAACAGCGCCCAGCCCAGCCACCCCGCTGATGCACCGAGCGCGATGTTGGCGGCCAGCGCTACCAGGCTCAGCGGCAGGCACCACAGCAGCAAACGGTCAGCGGGCCAGCCGTGGTGGGCCAGGCGGGGGTTGAAAAACCCCCAGCCCCAGAACGTGCACAACATGGCGGCATTGATGTAGAAAAGACCGGTGGCGGCCTCCAGCGGGGTGTAGCCTGCCACCTGAACCATCCAGGGACCAGCCCACAGGGTTTGTATGGCAACCAGGCCACCGTAGTTGAAGAAAGTCAGCGGCGACATTTTTCTGAAATAAGCGCTGCGCCACACTTCTGCATAGCCCGGCGGCTCACTGGGCAGCCCAGTCGCTGTAGCGTCTGCATCCAGCTGCCACCTGGGCACTGCGTACGCGATAGCGCCCATGGACAACACAATCATCGCCGCCAGTATCCAGAACAGGGGCCGCCAGCCCAGCAGCGGCATGAGCCACTGCACCGGCAGGGTCGAAGCCAGCATACCGAGGGAGCCAGTCATCAGCATCCAGGAGTTGGCGCGCAGCAGCGTGGACGCGTCAAACCAGCGGCGGTAGCCTGTCAGCGGGGCCATCAGGCAGGCGCTGACACCCATGCCGATCAGCACCCGTGCCGCCAGCAGGCCGATAAAACTGCTGGCCATAGAAAACGCCAGGCAACCGAGCACAGACAGACTCAGAAAATACAAAATCACGCGCTTCGGGCCGTACCGGTCCAGCCAGGTGCCCAGCGGCAACTGGGTCGCCGCAAAGCCAAAAAAGTAGCCACCAGCCAGCAGCCCCAGGTCACGCGCCTGCAGGCCAAACTCTTGCGTCAACAGGGGCGACAGTGTGGCCGTGATGGCCCGCACCAGCGCCGAGCAAAAATAAGCCGCCGCAAACGCCAGAAAGACAATCACGCTGGTTTTTTTATCCAGCCGCAGGGACAACAGCACCTTGTTCAAAATTTATTCAAACTTCAGGCTGGAGAAAAAAGTCTCCGCCACTTCCGGATCGATCTCGGCCGCATACATCGCCGCTTGAAACACCTGCGTGCCCTGCACAAAATAGGCAGCCTGCCCGCTCACGGGCGTGCCGTCTGCCCGCTGGCCCCGCGCCTTGACCAGCACGGCAGGCGGCTGCAATGCCGCGCCGGGCAGCTTGAGGGGCATAACTTCAGTCGCGCCTTTTTCAAGCTTGCCGCCCGGCTGGCCTGCAAGAGGCGCTTTCATGTTGGCCAGCGTGCCGTTTTGCCACTGCAGCACCACAGCGGCCGCCTTTGAAGCGTCTTCCACATCTGCCACGGCTATGGCAAAGGTTGCATCACCCGCATCACAGCCGAGCAGCCGCATGGCCACCGGGCGCTCACCCAGCGGCACCTTTTTTTCAGCTTTGTCGGGCTTGCAGGGCAGCAGCAGGCTCAGGGCCGTGCCCTCGGGGCGCACATCGCGCCAGTTGAAGGTTGGGTTGCAGGCGGCCAGCACTACCAGGCTGGCGGCGACACATAACGGACGTGCAAAAGTCAGGCAAAAACGTGGCATCGGGAGGGGATTCGTTGAATTTTCGTCAAATGAAAACTCGGGGTCGTAAGTCATCATTCGACTTTAACGCTAATTGCACTGGTCAAGCCACTCACGCCAGTCGAACTGCCAGGCGCGCGTCGATCTGAAAATGCAATCACCGCGTACAGCAAGGCAGCTCGCAGGCAAAATACGCGAATGAACTCTTTAGACGGCATCCGCATCCTTGACCTTTCCCGCGTCCTCGCTGGCCCCTGGTGTACCCAGACCCTGGCTGATCTGGGGGCTGACGTTATAAAAATCGAGCGCCCCGGCACGGGGGACGACACCCGCACCTGGGGCCCACCCTTTTTAAAAGACGCGCAGGGGGCAGACACGCCGGAAGCCGCCTACTACCTGGGCACCAACCGCAACAAACGTTCGGTGACCTGCGACATCGCGCAGCCTGCAGGCCAGGCGCTCATACGCGAGCTGGTGATGCACTGCGATGTGTTTGTCGAGAATTTCAAGGTCGGCGACATGGCCCGTTATGGGCTGGACTACGCGTCGCTTCGCGTCCTGAACCCACGCCTGGTGTATTGCTCGGTCACGGGTTTTGGCCAGAATGGGCCGTACGCGGACCGTGCCGGGTACGACTACGCCATTCAGGGTATGGGTGGGCTGATGAGCGTGACCGGGGAGCGTGACGACCTCGGCGGTGGCCCGCAAAAAGTCGGTGTAGCAGTGGCTGACCTGATGACCGGTATGTACGCCACGGTGGGCATATTCGCCGCGCTGCGCCATGCTGAAAAAACCGGCGAAGGCCAGCAGGTCGATATGGCCCTGCTCGACACGCAAGTGGCCATGCTGGCCAATCTGGGGGCGAACTATCTGGTCAGTGGTCAGGTGCCGGGCCGCATGGGCAATGCGCACCAGAACATCGTGCCTTACCAGGTGTTTGAGGTCGCGCCCGCTCTTGATAACAGCAAAGACCACCTCATCATCGCTGTGGGCAACGATGGCCAGTTTCGCAAATACTGCGAGGTGGCCAATATCCCCGAGCTGGGTGTGAACCCCTTGTTTGCGCTCAACCGCGACCGGGTCAAACACCGCGACCAACTGGTGCCGATTCTGGAGGCCGTGATGCGCACCCGTCGCAAGGCCGACTGGCTGGCCGCGCTGGAAGCGGCCAAGGTGCCCTGCGGCGCGATCAACAACCTCGCAGAGGTGTTTGCCGACCCGCAAATCGAGGCACGCGCCATGGTCACGCACTGGCAGCACCCGCACCAGAGCGATTTGCGCCTGGTGTCCAGCCCGCTCAAGCTCAGCGCCACGCCGGTACGCAGCCCGGATTCGGGCGGCTTGCCACCGCCCACGCTGGGCCAGCACACCGATGCTGTCTTGAGCAGTGTGCTGGGCTACACCGACGAGAAGTTGTCAGAACTCAAAAGCAACCGGGTGATTTGATGGCGACTACTGTGGTGGCGACGCCTTGCTGGCGCAGACGGGCGTTCTCACAGGCGCTGCTGGCCAGCGCCTGGCTGCCTGCCGCGGTGCTGGCCAAAGACAGCGCACTGCCCGTGCCTGCGTCTTTGCCAGCAGCAGCTCAAGCTGCTGTGCGCCTGGGCGAGCCGCTCGTGCTGCTGGTCAGCCTGCCGGGTTGCCCGTATTGCGAGCTGGTCAGGCGCAGTTACCTGCTGCCTGCACGCCGTGACGCCGGGCTGCAAGCCTGGCAACTCGATGTGGGCAACCGCGAAACGGCCCTGCTTGGTTTTGATGGCCAGGCGACTACTGCCGCGCTGCAGGTGAGCGCGTGGAAGGCCAGTTTCACACCCACAGTGCTGTTTCTGGGGCTGCAAGGCCAGACGCTGGCAGAGCGCCTGGTGGGTGTGGCGGTGCCGGATTTTTACGGTGCTTACCTGGACGACCGGCTGGCCACAGCCCGCAAGGCACTGAGCGGGCTGCGCTAAAGCCAGGCAAACTGCAAGCCTTGGGCGATGCCAGTCAGACACGCACAGTCACCATAGTTGCTCCTGTTTTTATAGCGACCAGCGTATGTATTTCCTGGGCTGGAGGCACTTTTCATATCCAGAACCGTAACTGTCAGCCCAGACCCCAAAAATTTTCAACGCGCAGAAGTGGGGTACGCGCAGGACGCGGAGGGCGCGGAGATGCGGTTTCAAATTACATTTTTTGTCTGCCTTGACCCAGCGTCGTCCGATGCCCTCCGCTTCTGCGCGTTGAATGCATCCTTCTGTGTGTTTTACAGCCAGTCGTCGCCTGCGACCCATAGCTTCAAGTCCGGGCGTGCCTCAACCCTTCATTTTGCGGTACAGCGTCTGCCGGCTGATACCCAGCTTTCGGGCGGCTTCAGAGATGTTTCCAGAACTGCTTTCAAGGGCGTGTGCCACCGCGTTGTGCGCCAGCCGCTGCAGGGTGTGCACAGGCACGGCTGAAGATACCGACGTTGACGATGTCGGGCTGCCCGCCAGCGCGTCGGCCATGTCGTCCGGCAGGTGCTGCCAGTCAATACACGCTTCGCCCGGTGCCAGCATGGCGCTGGCGGTACGCAAAAAACTCTCGTACTGGCGCAGGTTGCCAGGCCAGTCATGGCGGCCCAGCCGGGCCAGCAGACCGGCTGCAACAGTCACTGTCTGCCCAGGGTTGATGCGCGCCAGCAGGCGGTGTGTGAGTGGCATGAAGTCAGTGCGCTCCCGCAGGGCAGGCAACACCACCGTCAGGCCGTTCAGCCGGTAATACAGGTCACTGCGAAACGCGCCGCTGGCAGCGTCTTGTCGCAGGGGCCGGTGGCTGGCACACACCAGCGCAAAGTCAACATCAACCGCTTTGCCGCCGCCCAAGGGGGTGACCTGACGGTCTTGCAGCACCCGCAGCAGCCGGCTTTGCAATGCCAGCGGCATGTCGCCAATCTCGTCAAGGAACAGCGTGCCGCCATGCGCCTGGCGCACGCGACCGGGTGCGCCTTCACGCCGCGCGCCGGTGAAGGCACCGGGCGCGTAACCGAACAGTTCGGCTTCGATCAGGTGCTCAGGCAGCGCGGCGCAGTTGATGGTGACAAAAGGCGCCGCACTGCGCGGGCCAATGGCGTGTGCGGCGCGCGCAAACAACTCCTTGCCAACGCCAGACTCACCCTGAATCAAAAGGGCAATCGGTTTGCCTGAAATGCGGCGCAGTTTGTCGGCAGCACGGCGCCAGCGCTCGTCGCCGGTGTCCAGGCTGGCCAGGGCGTCTTCGGCGGGTGCTTGTACAGCAGCCGCCACTTTGGTGGTGACGTGGGTGTGACTCCCCTGGCTGCTAGCAGCCGTCCACCGGGTGGCTGGCCGATTCCCAGGGCTCTGACCCACGCCCAGGCTGACCCGCACAAAAAACGGTGCGGGGTCCTGGTCGGCCACCCCGCGCTTCAAACGCACTTGCAGCACCTGGTCGGGACCGCTGTGGTGGCGGGCCAGCAGGGTGTCGATGCGCTCGTCCATGACCTGGTCCAGCAGGGTTGCACCCAGGTCTTTGGTGCTTAGCCCGAGCAGCGCGAGCGCGCGCCGGTTGGCGCCTGTCAGCCAGCCATCGTGGGAGAGCGCCACAATGCCCTCGTCAATGCTGCCGATGCCTTCGGGGCTGGCGTGCAGATGCAGGCAAATCTGTTGCTGGCAATGCGCCAGCAACAGCCGGTTTTCAATCAGGCGGGTAGCGGTGTTGACCAGACCCAGGGTGTGCGCATTGCCGCCGCGCTGGTCGCCTGAAATATCCAGCACGCCCAGCAGCTCGCCGCGTGAGGACAAAATCGGCGCAGCTGCACAGGTCAGAAATGCGTTGTGCTCCAGAAAATGCTCGGCACCATGGATTTCAACGGCCTGCCGCTCCACCAGCGCGGTGCCGATGGCGTTGGTGCCGCGCTGGTTCTCGTTCCAGGACGCGCCGCACATCAATGCAACCCGCTCGGCCCGCGCCAGAAAACCGGCATCGCCCAGCGTGTGCAACAGCACGCCGTGCGGGTCGGCCAGAATCACCACACTCTGGCTGTGCCGGACCTGCGCAAACAGGTGGTCCATCACGGGTTTTGAGTGCGCCAGCAGCGCCTGGTGGCCCGCCAGCATGTGGCGCAACTGCCCGCCGCTGCAGGGCTCTACAGGGCAGGCCAGGCCGGTCGGTGACAAGCCTGCGGCCAGACTGCGCTGCCAGGAGCGGCCCAGTGCGTCGTCAATGGTGCCGCCCGGCCAGCTGCCGTTGCGCAGCAATTGCAGCCGGGCCTGGCGCAGTGCGGGCGCGGGCAGTGGTGTGTGCATGATGTTGTCTCCGTCAGATCAAGGCCTTCAGACCCGTAGCAAGCGTGCAGTCATCGCTGTTGCAAACGCTGGCGCGTCGGCTGGCAACGCCTGTTGCGCTACTGTCTCAATGTATGACACCTGTTGTGTTGTGACACGTTACACCAACTTGGTCAAGGCCACCTTCACGCGGGTCAAAAAAGCAGAAATGCCAGCAAAATCATGGCCCTGGCTTCACGGCGCGCAGCTGGCACGGGACTTGATAGTCACAAGCAGTCACAAGCGCCGCAAGGTGCTGGACTGACTGCGTTACAGGCTCTGCCTGCCAAGCGCATTGGTTGAGTTTCATATTCACAAAGGAGACAAGCATGATCTACGCAGCACCCGGAACTGCCGGGGCCAAACACGCCTTCAAACCCCATTACGACAACTTCATCGGTGGCAAATGTGTTGCCCCGGTCAAAGGCGAGTACTTTGACGTCATCTCGCCCATCACGGGCAAAGTGTTTACCAAAGCCGCCCGCTCGCACGCGGCCGACATTGAGCTGGCACTGGACGCAGCGCATGCTGCCGCCGATGGCTGGGGCAAAACACCGCCGGCCACACGGGCCACGATTTTGAACAAGGTCGCCGACCGCATGGAAGCCAACCTGGAGCTGCTGGCGTATGTGGAAACCATTGACAACGGCAAACCGATCCGCGAGACGCTGAACGCCGATATTCCGCTGGCGATTGACCATTTCCGCTACTTTGCCGGCTGCATTCGTGCGCAGGAAGGCGCGCTGAGTGACATCGACGGCGACACGGTGGCCTATCACTTCCTGGAGCCGCTGGGCGTGGTGGGGCAGATCATTCCGTGGAACTTCCCGATTTTGATGGCGGCCTGGAAGCTCGCGCCCGCGCTGGCAGCGGGCAATTGCGTGGTGCTCAAACCCGCAGAATCAACCCCGATTGGCCTGCTGGTGCTGGCCGACCTGATTGCTGACCTGTTGCCGCCGGGTGTGCTCAATATCGTCAACGGTTATGGCCGCGAAGCCGGTATGCCCCTGGCGACCAGCCAGCGCATCGCCAAAATCGCCTTCACGGGCTCGACCTCCACGGGCCGCGTGATTGCGCAGGCCGCGGCCAATAACCTGATTCCGGCCACGCTGGAGCTGGGTGGCAAATCGCCGAACGTGTTTTTTGCCGACATCATGGACAAGGACGACGCGTTTTTAGACAAGGCCATTGAGGGCCTGGTGCTGTTTGCCTTCAATCAGGGCGAGGTCTGCACCTGCCCGTCACGCGCGCTGATCCAGGAGTCGATTTACGACAAATTCATGGAACGCGTGATGCAGCGCGTCAAGGCCATCAAGCAGGGTAACCCTCTGGACACCGACACGCAAATGGGCGCGCAGGCCTCCAAAGAGCAGCTGACCAAAATTTTGTCTTACCTTGACCTGGGCAAACAGGAAGGCGCTGAATTGCTCACAGGCGGCGAGCAGGCGCAGCTGGGCGGTGACCTGGAAGGCGGCTACTACGTGCAGCCGACGATGTTCAAGGGCCACAACAAGATGCGCATCTTCCAGGAAGAGATTTTTGGCCCGGTACTGGCCATCACGACCTTCAAGGACGAAGCCGAGGCACTTGAAATTGCCAACGACACCCTCTACGGCCTGGGTGCCGGGGTGTGGAGCCGCAATGGCAACGTCGCCTACCGCATGGGCCGCGCCATCAAGGCCGGCCGGGTCTGGACCAACTGCTACCACGCCTACCCGGCGCACGCGGCGTTTGGCGGCTACAAGGAGTCCGGTATTGGCCGCGAAAACCACAAGATGATGCTGGCCCACTACCAGCAGACCAAAAACCTGCTGGTCAGCTACAGTGAAAACAAACTCGGTTTCTTCTGAAACCGGATTGTTCGCCTGAATCACCACCCATTCACCGGTGAATCACCACAAAGGGGCGGGCAACTGCCCCTTTTTTTCTTTTGGTATCCACAAAACACCCCGAAAACACACGGAGACAACCATGGTTGAAAAAGTCATCGTCACGCCTGCAGCGCTGGAGCTGGTGGAGTTTTTGAAGCAGAAGCACGGCGCCTTGATGTTTCACCAGTCCGGTGGCTGTTGTGACAACAGCGCCGCCAACTGCTACCTGCCAGGTGAAATCACCATAGGTGCAGGAGACGTGCATCTGGGTGCGATTGGCGGCTGTGACTTCTACATCAGCAAATCGCAGTACGCCACCTGGCGGCACACGCAACTCATCATCGACGTGATTGACGGCCATGGTGGCGGCACCTTTTCACTCGAAGGCCCCGAGGGCAAAGCCTTTCATACCCGGTCACGGGTGTTCAGCGCAGAAGAGCTGGAAATGCTTGCGCGTGAAGAAGCCGCATAAAGACTTTCCTTGCCGAACGACACACTGGGATTTGCTGGGATTTGCTGTATTTTCATTGTGTGGCTTTCGCTATGCTATTGATAGCTGTCAGCCCAGACGTTTCGTGCGGTACAGGCCTGTTTGAGCGAGCCAAACACCTTGTAAAAAATGGCGCTACCCGGTCCTGGCGAATTTTTTTCTTCCTTACCGAGGGCGAGGTTTCAAGCGTCAAAATACTCCCCATGTTTCAGCCCCTCCCCTTACATCAATGGCTCTGAAATCATCCAGCCACGGCAGCAGATCCGTGCGTTTGATTCCATTTTCAGATCGACAGGAGATGAGGCGCAAAGCTGCAACATATCGTATTGATATGCAATGAGACCTGTCGAATGTGCGTGGCCATTGATCGCGTGCTGGACGAACCCATTGGCTCGACACGCTGCCCAAGACCCGAACCTGAACGTGATAAAACCCGCAAACACGCATCATTGCAAAACACTGGCGAATTGAACCTATGCCCTCTATTGCCTTGCGCGACGCGCTGACCCGTCTGGTTGTTGACGATCTCAAGACATTGACGCGCTTGCTGCCTGATTTCCAGCTGGCAACGCGCAAAGACGATCTGGTGAATTACCTGCAGACCCGCTTGCTGGTCGGCGATGATCTGTTGCGTCTTTGGAAAACCCTTGACGATACGCAAAAAAGTGCAATAGCCGAGGCGGCGCATGACCCGGCAGGGCAGTATGCGCCGAGCCGGTTTCAAGCCAAATACGGCGCTGCACCCGCGTTTGGGGTGACTGGGAGTACGCGGTACGGCAGGTCCAGTGACACCAAAAAATCCGGCCTGTGCCTGCTCATCTACCACCTTCAGCCAGAGGGCATCTCTGTGCTGCCTTCTGACCTGCAAACCCGCCTGCTTGAATTTGTGCCCCCACCGCCCCCACTGGCGTTGGCAAGCACGGCCACGCTGACGGGGTACGAAGGCTTGACCCAGCGCCTGACCGAGCGCGAGGCCTTGCTGGAGCTGAGCGTGATGCTGCGCACCCTGGAGCACGAGCGTGTTGCCGTGAGTGAAAAAACCGCTTTGCCCAGCACCGCTGCACTGCGGCTGCTCTCGGGCAAGCTGCCTGCGGGCGACTTCTATGCCTGGGTTGAAAAACAGGACAAGTGGGACCAGCAGGTCGGCCCCATCAAGGCCTTTGCCTGGCCGATGCTGCTGCAAGCCGGTAGCCTGGCAGTGCGCAACGGCAGCCGCCTGAGCCTGAGCCCGGCGGGGGTCAAGGCGCTCACGGCCCCACCGGCAGACATACTTCGCACGCTCTGGCAAAAGTGGCTGAAAACCACGGTGCTCGATGAGTTCAGCCGCATTGACACCATCAAGGGGCAAACCAGCACTGGCCGGGTCATGACTGCGGTGGCACCCCGGCGCAAGGCGATTGAAGCGGCGTTGCAGCAATGCCCGGTTCAGGGCTGGGTCGAGGTGGACAACTTTTCGCGTTTCATGCAGGCATCAGCGCTGGACTTTAAGGTCACGCATGACTCCTGGGCGCTCTATATCTGTGAACGCCAGTACGGCAACCTGGGCCATAGCGGGTCACACGACTGGTCAATTTTGCAGAGCCGCTACATCTCGGCCCTGCTGTTTGAATATGCCGCCACTTTGGGCATGATCGACGTTGCCTACTTTGACCCCCGGGAGCATGGGGGAGATAAAACCTTCCGCCAGCTGTGGGGAGCCGATGAGCTCTTGTACCTGAGCCCGTACGACGGCCTGAGCCATTTCCGGCTCAATGCGCTGGGTGCCTATGTTCTGGGGCGCACGGACAGCTACCAGCCGCAAGCCGTGGCAAGCGATGCTGTGCTGCAGGTGCTGCCCAGCCTGAGCGTGAAAGTGCTGCACGGCAGCCTGGCGGCAGATGCAGTGCTGCTGCTGGACACCTGGGCACAAGCGATTGAGCCCGGCAGCTGGCTACTGGACCGTCAAAAAGCGCTGACAGCCATTGAAAAAGGCCATGCGATTGCCGGGCTCAAGCACTTTCTGCAAAGCCAGGACGACATGCCCTTGCCCGAGACGGTCGAGGCCTTCATCAACCGCTACGAGCGCGATGCCACAGCGCTCAAGCTGGGTGCCCCTGCCGTACTGGTCGAATGCCGCGACACAACCACTGCACAAACGATTGCCGGGCACAAGGAAACCCGCGCGCTGTGCTTGCAGGCAGGCCCCAAAACGCTGGTGGTGCGTTCAGACCAGTTGGAAAAGTTTCGTGCGGGGGTTCATGTGCTGGGCCTGGGTATGGTGGTGTAGGCAGGGTTGCAGGTTGTATCCGCAGTCAGCAGTCAGCAGTCAGCAGTCAGCGTTACTGGCGACTGGCTACTGGCATAGAGTTGTCAACTGCTCAAGTCAACCAGAAACCAGGGTGGCTACAGTTTTTGGGTATCTGGCAGTTTGGCCAGTGCTTTGTAGAAAGTGCCCAGCGGTGTATGGCCAGCTTTGTGCGCAATTTCGAGCACCAGGCAATCTGAAAATCCCAAAGCCGGTTTGCGCCGGAAGTGGCCTAGCGCTGTCGCCACCGTGTCGGCATCCTGAATCACCAAAGTTTGGTGTGCCAACAAAATGTCAAGCAGATCAACGAGTTGCGCTGCGCTGCGCTCATACACTGCGCTCAGTACCCAGAGCGTTTCTGCCAATACCAGGTGCGATACCCATGCACCCTTGGCGATAAAGTCGTCGGCCGCCTTTGCCTGCGCTGCATCGTCACGCACCAGCAAGCGCACCAATACGTTGGTGTCAAGCGCGCGCATGACGGGTTTTTATGTGCTTTGTCAGGCCAAGTTTTAACTCGGCCAGGGTTTTTGGCGCAGGTTTGACGCAATCCGTATCCGTGGTGCCAAACAGCGCCTGGTGCGCGGCCAGGGTGTCGTGCTGTACAGCCCGCTGCACCACAATGCGTCCATCAAGTTCCTGCCATTGGAGCGTAGAACCTGGTGCCAGGCCCAGCAAACGCCGCACCGACGCGGGTACCGACACTTGACATTGAGAGGTGAGTTTGGTTTGCGCCTGAATCATGATTTTATTGTAGTTTATTACCGGGGTAAGGAACAGTGGCGCGAGATGACTTCAAAAGCTCAAACCTTAAAAAAATCACCGGTTGGGACCCCGCTGTTGTCCTCGGTACGCCAGGCCAAGGAGGTTGAATCCACCAGCACGGCACTCTGGCGAGCGTATTGCGCATAAAGCGATGACTGCTTGCGGTAAGCTTTTCACCTGTGCCAAAAAGCACCAGCGCAATCCACAGGTGTTCAATGACCTACAAAAACCCGACCTTCACCAACCTTGATGCTCCCCATGGGACTGCTGCAACGCGCTGCGGGGCGGCATGAACCTCGTCAAGTCCAAACAACGCGTTGCCGACCACGGCGAAGTGTTCACTCCCGCCTGGATGGTCGAAGCCATGCTGGACTTGGTCAAAGACGAGACCGAGCGCATTGACTCCCGTTTTTTGGAGCCCGCGTGCGGCAGCGGCAACTTCATCGTGCAAATACTCAAACGCAAGCTTGCCGCAGTGGAAGTCAAATACGGCAAGTCTGATTTTGAGCGCCAGCATTTCGCACTGTATGGGCTGATGTGCATTTACGGCATCGAACTGCTGGTTGACAACATTGCCGAGTGCCACGCCAACGTGCTCGATGTGTTTGCCGACTACCTCAACCTGGCTGAGTCTGACGACCTGTACGGGGCCGCGACGCATGTTTTGTCGGTCAATTTGGTGCACGGCGACGCGCTGACCATGCGCGCCATGGATGACAAAGGCGCCACAGGCGGCCAGCCCATCACCTTTGCCGAATGGGGCTATCTGGGCAAAGGCAAGTTTCAACGCCGTGACTTCCGGTTTGACGTGCTCACCGGCTCGTCCAAATACAGCGAAGAAGGCTCACTGTTTGCCGACCTGGGCAAGCATGAAATTTTCACACCCATCAAAACCTACCCGCCCATGACGGTGCGTGAGTTGGCGGCTTTGCAGGTGCCAACTTGAAATGCCAGCTTGGCATGGCAAGTCTCGGGGTATGACATCACAAACTGTGATGTCATACCTCAGCACGCGCTATGTGGTCACAAGTTGTGACCACATCCAAGCACAATGTAGTCATAGAACGAGGGGGAGGAAGCACATGGCCAAAATTGAAGTTAAGGGCACGAGCATCACCGTGGTTTCCGGTAGTGTAGATAAAAGTGTGCAGCCGTTCGAACGCAAAAAGCCATGAACGAGAAGGTTTCCTTCACCCTGCGCGGGCGCAACCCCGATGTGCTGACCTGCATTGCCAACCTGTCCAACGACGAAGTCTTTACCCCGCCCGAACTGGCCGGGCGCATGCTGGACATGCTGGCCCAGGCTTGGGGCCGGGACCATGGTGGTGCCAATCTGTGGGCCAACAAGACCGTGCGGTTTCTGGACCCGTTCACCAAATCAGGCGTTTTTCTGCGCGAGATCACCCGTCGGCTCACTCTGGGGCTGGCGCAAGAGATTCCAGACCTGCAAGAGCGTGTGAATCACATCCTCAAGAGGCAGGTGTTTGGCATTGGCATCACGCGCCTGACCAGCTTGCTGGCGCGGCGCAGTGTGTACTGCTCCAAGTTCGCCAATGGCGCGCATTCGATTGCTACGGGCTTTGATAATGACGCGGGCAACATTTGGTTTCAGCGAACTGAACACACTTGGGCGCGTGGGAAATGCACCTTTTGCGGGGCCAGCCAGGAGGCGCTGGATCGCGGCGAAGGGATGGAAACCCACGCCTACGCCTTTATTCACACAGACAACATCAAGACTCGGATGGCCGAGTTATTTGGAGACGATATGCAGTTCGATGTCATTGTGGGTAACCCACCATATCAATTAAACGATGGGGGATATGGCACCAGTGCAGCGCCGATTTACAACTTGTTTGTGGAACAGGCCAAAGCGCTGGAGCCACGTTATCTGTCCATGGTGATACCGGCGCGGTGGTTTGCTGGCGGCAAGGGGCTGGACGAATTCAGGGAGGCCATGCTGGCTGACAACCGTCTGCGCTCTATTGCTGACTACCTCAGCGCGGCAGATGTTTTTCCAGGGGTCGGCCTCAAGGGCGGTGTTTGCTACTTTCTGTGGAACCGTGACCACCCTGGCCTCTGTGACGTGAGCACCCATTTCAAGGATTGGCCAGTATCCACAACCACCCGTCCGCTCATGGAAAACGGGGCAGACATCTTCATCCGCTTCAACGAAGGTTTGTCGATTCTCAAGAAAGTGATGGCATTAGAAAGTGATGTTGTAGACGGCTTCGTACCAAGCGCACCGAAGAAATTTGACCAACTTGTCAGCTCCCTCAGGCCATTCGGATTTCGCACCTACTTTCGGGGTCGAAAAAAGGCGAAAACAGGGGATGTAACGATTTATCAGAATGGCGGAACGGCGTACGTAGCCAGAGATGAGGTTGAGACTGGCACGGACCTCATCGACAAATGGAAGATTTATGTGGGTCGTGCAGCACCGGGCACAGGCAATCGCGACACCTACCCGCACCGAATCCTCAGTACGCCCTTCATTGGCGAGTCGGGCAGCATTTGTTCTGAAACCTATTTGTGCATTGGCCCGTTCGACACCCAGGCCGAGGCTGAAAGCGCCTTGTCTTACCTTTGCTGTCGGCTGACCCGGCTGCTGATTCTGCTGCACAAGCCATCTCAAGACACCACACGCAAGGTTTACACCTTCGTGCCAACGCAAGACTGGACAAAGCGCTGGACGGACGAAGACCTGTACGCAAAATATGGCATCTCTGCTGGCGAAATCGAGTTCATTGAGAAGGTGGTCCGCCCGATGGATTTGACCAGTGACTTGTTGGGTGATGTCACGATTGACGAAGATGGCGATGAGTAAACCCTCCATCGACGAAGTCCTCACCCCCAAACCAGAGGCCCGCCCCCGCATCTACGCCCACGCGATTGCCGACGCCGCGCACCAGGGTCAGCTCAAAGTGGGCCAGACCACGCGCGATGTGAGGCAGCGCATGGGTTCTGACAAGGTCTGCCACGGGCAATTGGTTGATCCCATATAAATATATGTTTGTATATAAAATACAGTATGGCGGCAGAAAAAATTCTTGAATGGTCCGGTTCATCCAAACGAGATTTGATGGCCTTTCCTGAAGACGTGCGGCGCACTTTTGGGTACGCGTTGGGTGTAGCCCAATTGGGAGCCAAGCACCCTGCAGCCAAACCGTGGAAGGGTGAAGGCGCTGGCGTGCTGGAGGTGGTGGAGTCGGCAGAAAGCAATGCTTATCGTGCGGTTTATACCGTGCGATTTTCCAATGCTGTGTACGTGTTGCATTGCTTTCAAAAGAAGTCACCCAGTGGCATCCGCACGGCCAAAACCGACATCGAACTGGTTCATAAAAGGCTTAAGGCGGCGCAACGGCACTACGAGGAAAACCATGAAAAAGCAAGCAAAAACCCACGTTGACGACACAGAGTTTGAGCGCAGCAGCGGCAACGTGTTTGCAGACCTGGGGCTGGCACAACCCGAGGAACTCAAAACCAAGCTGATTTTAGCCATGCGCTTGAATGAGCGTATCAAGGCACTGCATTTGAAACAATCAGAAATTGGCTCGCTGCTGGGGCTGGCCCAGCCCAATGTCTCAGCCTTGCTGAACTACCGGCTGGATAACTTTTCATCTGAGAAGCTGCTGGAATTTTTTAACACCTTGGGTTATGACGTGGACTTTTTAATCCGGCCAACCACCGGTTCACAACGTGGCAACACCCGTGTGTTGATGGCTGTTTGAATTGGCAGCTCCGAGTTATCAGTTCTGCCCCAGGGAACCGTGCCAATGACAACGCCTAAACCGACCATCGACGAAGTCCTCACCCCTAAACCCGAAGCCCGTCCCCGCATCTACGCCTACGCAATTACCGACGCCGCGCACCAGGGCTAGCTCAAGGTGGGCCAGACCACGCGGGACGTGAAACAACGCGTGGCCGAACAGCTCAGAACAGCCGCCATCCAGAACTTCACCATTGAACTGGATGAGGCTGCCGAGCGCGGTGATGGCTCCATCTTCACCGACCACGAGGTGCGGGCGGCGCTGGTCAAAAAAGGCTTCGAGAACACTACGCTGGAATGGGTGCGCTGCACCGTGGTCGATGTGGCAACCGTGCTGGCCGAGTTGCGTACCGGCCAGCGCCTGGGCGGCACCCACCACGAGACTTTTGGCCTGCGTGATGAGCAGCTTGATGCGGTCAACAAAACGCAGGACTACTACCAGTCGATATGGGCCGAGGACGCTAACACCGTGCCGCGCTTTTTGTGGAACGCCAAGATGCGTTTTGGCAAAACCTTTACCACCTACCAGTTGGCCAAAAAGCTGCAGACCAAGCGCGTGCTGGTACTGACCTTCAAACCGGCGGTGGAAGATGCATGGACATCCGACCTGGAAAACCATGTGGACTTTGACGGTTGGCAATACCTGTCGCGTTCAACGGGGGGTGACCCTACGCAGATCGACCGCACCAAGCCGGTGGTGTATTTCGGTTCGTTTCAAGACCTGCTGGGGCGTGATGCAGCGGGCAACATCAAGCCGCGCAACGAGTGGCTGCACGCGGTGAATTGGGACCTGGTGGTGTTTGACGAGTACCACTTTGGGGCCTGGCGCGACACAGCCAAGGAGCTGTTTGAGGGCGAGGACGATGCCGTGGCCAAAAAAGAGGCCAAGCTGGAATACGCGGGTGAATTGGACGGCATCAACGAAGACCTGAGCGTGCTGTCAATTCAGGAAACCGATTTTCTGCCCATCACCACCCGGGCCTATTTGTACCTGTCGGGCACGCCATTCAAGGCGCTGGCCACGGGCGAGTTCATTGAGGAGCAAATCTTCAACTGGACGTACACCGACGAGCAGCGCGCCAAGGCGGCGTTTGCCGCTATGCATCCGGCCAAGCGCAGCCCTTATGCCGCTTTGCCGCAAATGCGGCTGCTCACCTACCAAATGCCTGACGAGTTGCTGGCCATTGCCAGCGGTGGGGAGTTCGATGAGTTTGATCTCAACGCGTTCTTTGAAGCCAAAGGCACAGGGGCCGCCGCAGAGTTCAAGCACAAGAGCGACGTGCAGAAATGGCTGGACATCATTCGCGGTGGCTATGCGGCACAGTCGGCGGAGTTGTTAAAAACGGGCACGCGGCCCCCGTTTCCGTACTCCGACGTGCGCCTGTTGCCCTATTTGCAGCATTCGTTCTGGTACTTGCCCAACGTGGCGGCCTGCCAGGCAATGGCGAACTTGCTGGCCGAGCGGCACAACACCTTTTGGCTTGGCTACCAGGTCATCATGGCCGCAGGTGCTGGGGCAGGTATTGGCTTGGAGGCGCTACCGCCGGTGCGCAAGGCCATTGGCAGCGGGTTTGACACCCAGACCATCACGCTGTCCTGCGGCAAGCTCACCACGGGCGTGACGGTGGCGCAGTGGTCGGCCATTTTGATGCTGCGGAACCTGAAATCGCCAGAGAGTTATTTTCAGGCGGCGTTTCGGGTGCAGTCGCCGTGGTCGATTAAAAACCCCAACGGCGACAACCCGAACGAGGAGGAAATCCTTAAACCCGCGTGCTTTGTGTTCGACTTTGCGCCCACGCGGGCGCTGCGCCAGTTGTCGGAATACGGTATTGGCCTCTCCCCCAACGAGACCAACCCCGAGAATGCGGTGCGGGATTTGGTGGCCTTTTTGCCGGTGCTGGCTTTTGACGGTGCCAACATGACGCAGATTGATGCGGGCGGCATTCTGGACATTGCCATGGCGGGCACCTCAGCCACGCTCTTGGCGCGCAAGTGGGAAAGCGCGCTGCTGGTGAATGTGGACAACGGCACGCTGCGCCGCATTCTGGACAGCCCCGAGGCGATGGATGCGGTGGGCCGTATAGAGGGCTGGCGCTCGCTGGGTGACAACGTCATTGAGACCATCATCAACAAGAGTGAAAAGGTCAAAGACCTGAAGACCAAAGCCAAAGACGGGGAGCTGACGGATAGAGAAAAGCAAGAGCTTTCCGCTGAGGAAAAGGAATACAAGTCCAAGCGCAAACTGGTGCAGGAAAAGCTGATCAAGTTTGCCACGCGCATCCCGGCGTTCATGTACTTGACCGATTTCCGGGAGAACACCTTGCAAGATGTGATCACCAAGCTGGAGCCAGAGCTGTTTTTGACAGTGACTGGCCTCACCGTGCAGGACTTTCACCTGCTGGTGCGGCTCAAAGTATTCAACACCGAGCAGATGAATGGTGCGGTATTTGCGTTTCGGCGGTATGAGGATGCGTCACTGCGCTACACCGGGGTCCTGAGTCACGATGGACTGACCCATTACGGCTTGTATGACACGGTGGTGTCGAAGGACTGAGACGCAGATTTTGTTGGGTGCCACAACGAACTGGAAACTGCGGCGGTGCTGATTGCTCAATCTTTCAAGAGCCAGATTTAGCGATGTTCGCCCAGGCAATTAGCTACGTTTTTGATAGCTGCCTGCGCACATTCCACAAGGGCTGCAGCCCTATTTGGCACTCAATCCGTGCAACTCGCCTCTTCAGAGCTCGCTTCTCACAGGATGGGCACCGGCACCGCCCTTAAAATCCTGCCCATGCGCCTGCTCACCCACCACCACCTTGACACCCAGCGCGTCAAAACCCAGTTTGCCAAACTGCAGCAAGTAATCGCGCGAGACGACTTCAAAAGCCCGAACCTCAAAAAACTCAGCCCCACGCCGTACTGGCGCTTCAAGCTAGACCAGACGAGCCGGCTGCTGGTGCAGTTTGCGCGCTACGGCGACGAGACGGTGTGCCTGGCGCTGGAGGTGATTCTTAACCATGACTACGCCAACTCGCGCTTTTTGCGCGGTGCGTCGTTGCAGTGGGATCAGATCGACGTGGACGATGACAATTCAGCCTCTCCAGAGCCTGCCCCCGGCACCGATGGCCCGGCGCTGCGCTACCTGCACCCCCAGCGCAGTGACATCCACGTGCTTGACAAAGTGCTCAGCTTTGACGACACCCAGCAAGCCGTGTTCGACACGCCTGCGCCGCTGGTGCTGGTGGGCTCGGCCGGTTCGGGCAAAACCGCACTTACGCTGGAAAAGCTGCGCCATGCCCGTGGGCGTGTGCTGTACGTCACGCAGTCGGCCTTTCTGGCGCAAAGCGCACAGGCCATTTACTTTGCCCATGGCTTTGAGGCTGACGGGCAGGAGCCCGAGTTTTTAAGCTACCGCGAGTTTGTTGAAACCATTCAGGTGCCCACAGGCCGCGAGCTGGACTTTGCCGCGTTCACGGGCTGGTTTGAGCGCTACCGCAGTGCCGCCAGACAGGCCACCGGCGGGCTGGACGCGCATGCGCTGTTTGAGGAGTTTCGCGGTGTGCTCTCCAGCCGGGCCGATGGTGTACTCGACCGTTCGGGTTACCTGGCCCTGGGCGTGCGTCAGTCGCTGCTGGCCACCGCGCAACGCGTGGCCGTGTTTGACCTGTTTGAGAAGTACCGTGCCTGGGCCGCCAACTCTGGCTTTTTTGACCTGAACCTGGTGGCGCACGCCTGGCTGCCCCTGGCCAAACCAACGTACGACTTTATGGTGGTCGATGAGGTGCAAGACCTGACTGCCGTGCAACTCGCCCTGCTGCTCAAAACCCTGGCCAAGCCGGGGCAGTTTTTGCTGTGTGGCGACTCCAACCAGATCGTTCACCCCAACTTCTTTTCCTGGGCCACCGTCAAAACCCTGTTCTGGCAAAACGAGGCGCTGGCCCGCTCGCAAACCATATCGGTGCTGCGCGCCAACTTTCGCAACGGGCAAGCCGTGACGCAGCTGGCCAACCGTTTGCTCAAAATCAAACACGCCCGCTTTGGCTCGATTGACCGCGAGACCAATTTTCTGGTGCAGGCCAGCGCACAAAACAGCGGCACGGTGCAACTGCTGGCGGACAAGGACGCAACGCGGCGCGAGCTCAACAGCAAGACCCGTGGCTCCACACAATTTGCCGTGCTGGTGCTGCGCGATGAAGACAAGGCGGCGGTACGGGCGCAGTTTCAAACCCCGCTGGTGTTCTCGGTGCATGAGGCCAAGGGGCTGGAATACGCCAACGTGATTCTGGTTGGCTTTGTATCCGGTCAACGCCAGGCGTTTTCTGAAATCGCCAGCGGCGTGCAGCCGCAAGACCTGACCGGCGACACGCTGGACTACAGCCGGGCACGCGACAAAACCGACCATTCGCTGGAGCTGTTCAAGTTCTATGTCAACGCGCTTTATGTGGCGCTGACCCGCGCGGTTGACCAGTTGCTGATTGTTGAAGCCGACACCGCGCACCCGCTGCTGCACCTGCTGGACTTGCGCACGTCTGAAGCCTTGCAGCTGACCCAGGCACAAGCCTCGACCCAACAGGAATGGGCGCTGGAAGCGCGGCGGCTGGAGCTGCAAGGCAAGCAAGAGCAAGCCGATGCCATTCGCCAGAACGTGCTGAAAACCCAAAAGCCCAGCTGGCCTGTATGGGACGAGCCCGCACTGCAAGAGCTGCTGCCCAAAGCCCTGCAGCCGGGGCAAATATCGAACAAGCCGCGTCAGGCCTTGCTGGACTACGCGCTGTGGCACGGGCAAACCGGCTGGGTGTTTAACCTCGCCCATGCCAGCCGGTTTGAGCCTGCGCTGCAATTGGCGCAAGCGATGCAGTCACTTGCCGGGCCTGACCTGCCTGTAAACCGGTTCGAAAAACCCGAGGCTTATGCCGCTCGCAACGAAAGTTGGCGAAAGTCGGCCACGCATTTTCTCGTTAAAAAGATAGAAGCCGTCGCCGAGCGCCAGCACCAGCCTTACGCCAGCCGCAACTTCAAGGACGTGCTGCGCCAGTGCGACCAGTTCGGCCCGGACCACCGCACTTACTTCAACGCCACGCCGCTGATGCTGGCCGCGCAGTGTGGCAATGTCCCGCTGGTGCAGGCTTTGCTGGAGCGGGGCGCCGACCCGCTGGTGCGCGACCACTACGGCCACAGCGCCTGGGATTACGCCCTGGAGCGTTTTCTGGACGCGCCAGACCCCAGCGGCTACGCCCACCACCTCGACGCGCTGTACCCGCTGCTGTCGCCGCCGGTGATCGACGTACAAACCGGCAAGCGTCTGGTGCGGCTGGAGCGCCACCAAGGCGAGTACTGGCTGTTGAGCGTGATGCTGGTGAGCTATAAAAAACTGTTTTCGCAAGCCGTGCCGCAACCTCACGTCAAGCGCAACCTCAGCGGCTTTTGTGCAGACCATTTAATGCGCAACGCCGTACATTTGCCGCCCAGCGTGCTGGCCCCCGAACGCACGCGCCGCACCTACTTCAACGGTGTGCTGGCTAGGGCCGAAGTGCAAAGTAAATACCAGCCCAGCCGCCAGCTCTGGCTGCGCACACGCAATGGTTTTTACACGCTCAACCCCGAGCTGCAACTGCGTGCGCAGCACACCGGCCAGTGGATACCGTGGAAGCAATGGCTCAATGAGGAACTGGTGTTTGGCGGGTGCAGCATCAAAACCAGCAAACCAGTGGCCAGACCCGATGCGGATGGCCATCCCCCTATCGACAGCGATACCCAATAAAACGTAAATATTCACCCAACAAATCCGGCCACGCTACGCCCCCAAAAAGTTGCACTGCCTGCATGATCAGCATGACCGAATTTGGGCAAAAAGACAGGGCAGTGGCTGCAAGATGACAGCTCTTATTCACTTCACCGGGAACTGCACTTCACGCATGACCACAGGTGAGAGCGCCAGCACCCCGGCGCAGACGC